>JAENYQ010000013.1 GCA_016841675.1 Desulfotomaculum sp. | reverse complement strand
GCTGCGCTCAGAATGACAGATTCGTTGTATTCATAGCAATGACACGACGCTGTACTACTTACTGAGTTAACGGTATAACCATGAAAAATAATTGTTATTATAGCTAAAATTTATATTAATTAACCACCAAACTAATCATGGCTATATATAAACATAATGGCTGAGATTTATCTTTTTCTCTGTATGCCGGGCATTAAAAAGGGCTTTAGTTTCAGGAATTTTTATGTCGCATCATAAACGAAAAGCGCAAGAAGCTTTGTTACAGCTTGCTTGCGCCTTTTCTTTAAATATGAAAGGATATGGCACTTTTTTATATTTACTGCACAATTATCTGCACCGAGCCGGTACCTACCGGCCATCCCCTTACCTTCGCCCACAGTGTGGTTGTATTCCGCCTTGGGTCCGTCCCGGCGCATCTCCGCCTCTATCCTTTAGATGACGTTGGCATCGTTTTTCTTTCACCTTATTGAAAAAAGTATAAAAAATATTTTAGGACGTTTTTATCATACTACATTATAAATAACCGGGTGGTAATACCAAGACTTTTACGCACTCTGTGCCTAAACGTTTTTTATCTCCGCAAACGGGATAAATTATGCAAAAGTTAGCAATAATAGTACTGAATAAACCTGATTCAAATATTCCTTTCTGCAATTATTGAGACGATTCGGAAAGAGGACACACCTTTTGATTTTAGGTAACGTATACAAGGAGGCAATGGCGTGGAGTTTTTTGGTTTGGGCAGCTTCGTAACTTTTATTCAGGTGTTTTTCGCCGTCATTATCGGCATGTACTTCTGGAACCTTCTTAAGGCCCAACAGGGCAACAAAACAGCGGTGGAAAGGGAATCCCACAAGGAGTTGGAAAAACTGCGCCGCCTGCGGCAGATTTCCCTAACCGAACCGCTGGCAGAAAAAACCAGGCCCATGACATTTGATGAAATCATTGGTCAATCCGAAGGCCTAAAATCACTGCGGGCTGCCCTGTGCGGCCCGAACCCGCAGCATGTGATCATCTACGGGCCTCCGGGGGTGGGTAAAACGGCTGCAGCCAGGCTGATCCTGGAAGAAGCCAAAAAAAACCCTGCTTCTCCATTTAAAGAAGATGCCAAATTCATTGAAGTAGACGCCACTACCGCCCGTTTTGACGAGCGGGGCATCGCCGACCCCTTGATTGGTTCAGTACACGACCCCATTTACCAGGGTGCCGGTCCCATGGGCATGGCGGGTATTCCACAGCCCAAGTCCGGGGCAGTAACCAAGGCCCACGGCGGCATGCTGTTTATTGATGAAATCGGTGAACTGCATCCCATTCAAATGAATAAACTATTAAAGGTAATGGAAGATCGCAAGGTGCTGCTAGAGAGCGCTTACTATAGTTCAGAAGATACCAGCATCCCCGGCCATATCCACGATATATTCCAGAACGGCCTACCCGCTGATTTTCGCATGGTTGGTGCCACCACCCGCACCCCGGAGGATATCCCCCCGGCGATCCGGTCCCGCTGCATGGAGATTTATTTTCGGCAAATTAACCCGAATGAAATCGGCATCATAGCCGCCAATGCAGCAAATAAAATTGAGTTTCCCCTGGAATCCGAAGCGCTGGAAACTGTACAAAAATATGCCCGTAACGGCCGGGAGGCAGTGAACATTATCCAGCTGGCAGCGGGTATTGTCATTGCCGAAGACGGCAAAGAAATAAAAAAACCAGATGTGGAATGGGTGGTCAACAGCGGCCAATACGTACCCCGTCCCGAGAAAAAAATCCCGACCCGACCCCAGGTGGGACTGGTCAACGGACTGGCGGTATACGGTCCCAACACCGGAGCACTACTGGAGATTGAGGTAGGCGCTATTCCAGCCCCGCGGGGCCAGGGCCGGTTGGTGATTACCGGGGTGGTTGACGAAGAGGAACTGGGTGGCCGGGGTCGGACCATACGGCGTAAAAGCATGGCCCGGGGCTCAGTGGAAAATGTGCTCACCGTGCTGCGATACACCATGGATGTAGATTACAGAGATTACGATTTGCACATCAATTTTCCCGGCGGCGCACCGGTTGACGGTCCTTCCGCCGGTGTAGGCATAGCCACCGCTGTTTACTCAGCAATTACGGGCACCTTGGTGGATAACACCGTGGCCATGACCGGCGAGGTCTCCATCCGGGGGTTGGTGCTGCCCGTTGGCGGCGTGGTGCCCAAAGTGGAAGCAGCGGCTCATGCCGGGGCTAAAAAAGTGTTTATCCCGGCTGAAAATTACCAGGAAATGTTTCGCCACTTTAAAGCAGCCGAAGTAGTGCCCGTAGAAACCCTGGAAGAAGTAATTAGGGGATCACTGCTGCCCGGCCAAGAGAAAAAGCTGACCCTGGCCGGGCGACGGGAGCCCGCCGGATCCTTTCTCCCCGCTGCCGGAGCACCAGTCCCAACTGATCTTTAAACACTGATCTTTAAACACTGGTTTCAGACGTTAAAATTATTTTAGTATGATACCAGCAACCCACAACAAGGCTAAAAATGGGAGCAATACACCATTATTCCTGCCCAAACCCGGCTCAGGCCGGGTTTCACGCCCTCATGACACTTATTTCTATAGCAGTGCCCCAGCAGGTGTGTTACAATGAAACAGTCCATGCACATAAGGTAATAGAAGTAAAAACTCACCAAGGGAGGTGCCCCTTTGAATCCGACACATGAACGGGTTTTACCCCTCTTACCTTTAAGAGGGATACTGGTTTTTCCATACATGGTCATCCACCTAGACGTAGGCAGAGAAAAATCAGTGCAAGCCATTGAAGAAGCAATGCTTAAAGAAAGGGCCATTTTCTTGGCCACCCAAAAGGATGCCCAAACCGATGACCCCGGTGAAGATGATATATACACCGTTGGCACTGTGGCTGAAGTCAAGCAGCTTTTAAAACTGCCTGGCGGCACTATTCGGGTGCTGGTAGAAGGTATAGCCAGGGCAAAGGTTAAAAACTACGCCAGCCAGGACCCCTTTTTTACTGTAAACATTGAGCAATATGACGAAATAGACGGGAAAAATGCCCAGGTAGAAGCGCTGATGCGCAATCTGGTCACCCAATTCGAGCACTACGTTAAACTAAGCAAAAAAATTCCGCCGGAAACAGTAGTGGCAGTGGTAAACATTGAGGAACCGGGCCGGTTGGCCGATATCGTAGCCTCCCATCTTAACCTGCGCATCGAAGATAAGCAGGCCATCCTGGAGGCGGTGGAAACCGTGCCCCGCTTAGAAAAACTCTGCTCCATCATGGCCAGAGAGCTGGAAATTGTGGAACTGGAACGCAAAATCAATGTCCGGGTCCGCAAACAGATGGAAAAAACCCAAAAAGAATACTACCTGCGGGAGCAGATTAAAGCTATTCAGCGTGAACTAGGCGACAAAGACGACCGTATGGCCGAGGGCGAAGAACTTCGGGACAAAATAGAAAAAGCCAAATTGCCCAAAGAGGTAGAGGAAAAAGCGCTTAAAGAACTGGATCGTTTGGAGAAAATGCCCCCTATGGCCGCTGAGGCCACAGTGGTACGCAACTACTTGGACTGGCTGCTGGCACTACCCTGGACCAAGGGCACCCGCGACCGGCTCGATATTAATAAAGCCCAAATCATCCTGAACGAGGATCATTATGGTCTGGACATTGTCAAAGAGCGCATCCTTGAATATTTGGCCATCCGCAAGCTGGCTAAAAAAATGAAAGGCCCCATCATTTGCTTCGTGGGACCACCCGGCGTGGGTAAAACATCGCTGGGCCGCTCCATCGCCCGGGCGCTGGAACGTAAATTCGTGCGTCTATCTCTAGGCGGCGTGCGGGATGAGGCTGAAATCCGCGGTCACCGGCGCACCTATGTGGGCGCAATGCCGGGCCGGATTGTTCAGGGTATGAAAACTGCCGGTTCCAAAAACCCGGTTTTCCTGCTGGATGAAGTGGATAAAATGAGCATGGACTTTCGGGGCGACCCTTCTTCCGCACTGCTGGAAGTTTTGGATCCCGAACAAAACAGTACCTTTAGCGATCACTACATTGAAACACCATACGACCTGAGCAACGTCATGTTTATTACCACGGCCAATGTGCAGCACAATATCCCCAGGCCGCTGCAGGACCGCATGGAGATCATTTATATCCCGGGCTATACCGAGGAAGAAAAGTTGCAAATCGCTATGCGCCACCTGGTACCCAAGCAAATTAAAGAACATGGCCTGGATGACAAGATGATTCAGATTTCCGAAAAAGCTGTGCAGCGGGTAATCCGGGAATACACGAGGGAAAGCGGTGTGCGCAACCTGGAGCGCAATATCGCCTCACTGTGCCGCAAAGCAGCCAAACAAATAGTGGCCGGTAAGACCAAGCGGGTGCGGGTTAATGTACAAAAAATGGAACAGTTTTTAGGTAAGCCGCGGTTCCGTTACGGCACCGCCGAGCTTGAAGACCAAATAGGTATTACCACCGGCCTGGCCTGGACCGAGGTAGGCGGAGATACACTGCAGGTGGAAGTCACCATGTACAAGGGCAAGGGTAAACTTACCCTAACCGGTAAGTTGGGCGACGTAATGAAGGAATCAGCCCAGGCCAGTTACAGCTATGTGCGCAGTCGCGCCGCCGAACTGGGCATCAATGAAAGTATGTTTGAAAAATACGACCTGCATATCCATGTGCCGGAAGGCGCCATACCCAAGGACGGCCCATCGGCCGGCATCACCATGGCGACGGCCTTGGCATCAGCTCTGACCAACCGTAAAGTTCGGCACGATGTGGCCATGACCGGCGAAATCACCCTGCGAGGTCGGGTACTGCCCATTGGCGGTTTAAAAGAAAAAATACTGGCCGCGCACCGGGCCGGCATCAAGACAATTATTCTGCCCATGGATAACCGCAAGGACACCGAAGAGATACCCGCCAATGTAAAAAAACAGCTGGAACTGGTGTTGGTTGACCATATGGACGAAGTGCTTAATGTCGCCCTGCGGGAAACCAAAATGGCGCCCCGGAAAGCGGAAATAGAACCGCCTCCAGAGGTTTCACCCGAGGTGACCTACGGCTCCGTCGTAGAAACCGAGGGAGGCATCGAACAACCCAATGAAAATAACTACAGTTGAGTTTGTTACCAGTGCTACCGGATTGCATAACTGCCCGGCCGGGGACCACCCAGAGGTGGCCCTGGCCGGTCGTTCTAATGTGGGCAAGTCCAGCCTGTTTAACGCCCTGGTAGGCCGCAGGAAGCTCGCCCGCACCAGCAATACCCCCGGGCGTACAAGGCTGATTAACTATTTCCAGGTCAATGATTCTTTTCACCTGGTGGATTTACCGGGCTACGGGTTCGCCAAGGTACCGCTGCAAGTGCGGGAACAATGGGGCCAAATGGTTGAAAAATATTTAACCGGGCGCAGTCAGCTGCGCGGTTTAATATTGCTGGTGGATATCCGGCACAAGCCCACCACTGACGATAAACAAATGCTGGGGTGGCTGAGACATTACGGTGTTCCTGCGGCGGTGGTGGCCACCAAGGCCGACAAGCTGAGCCGCAGCCGGGCCATGCAAAACCTTAAAGTGATCAAAGCTGAACTGGAAATGTCCCAAGATGAACCACCAGTATTATTTTCGTCCACCACCGGCCAAGGCAAAGACGATGTCTGGTCGATTATAGAAAAATGGGTCACCGCAACATAAAAGTCAAACAAGGTAAAAAGGGGACAGGCTACTTTTTTATAAGAGCGGCTTATTCCGGTTAACAATATAATGAATGCGATAATATAGTGTTTAAAAGCAAAAGGGGACAAGCATCTTTTTCAAAAAACGAAAAAGCAGCCTGTCCCCTTTTGGGGCTACATTTTAAAAGCCACACCAGCAAAGGTGTGGCTTTTTGACGTTATCAGTTTAAGCTGATTCTTCTTTTTTCTTTTTCCGTTCCATGGTCACCAGCATAGGCTTTTCTTTCTTCAAAATAGTATCCCTGGTGATTACACACTTGGATATATCATCACGGGAAGGAATGTCGTACATAATTTCCAACATAATATCTTCCAGAATTGAACGCAGTCCTCGAGCACCGGTTTTGCGCCGCAGTGCTTCCTGAGCAATGGTCTTTAAGCCATCGGCCTGGAATTCCAGGCTTACCCCGTCCAGGTCGAACAGTTTCTCATATTGTTTGACCAAAGCATTACGCGGCTCGGTAAGGATGCGCACCAAGGCGTCCTCATTTAAAGCCTCCAAAGTAACTATGATAGGCAGACGGCCTACGAACTCGGGAATCAGCCCGTATCTAAGCAGATCTTCCGGCAGAATCTGGCACAGTATTTCACCAATTTTCTGCTCCTGCTTGGGCTTTATATCAGCGCCAAATCCCATAACTTTTTGACCGATGCGGTTTTGAATAATTTTATCAATACCATCAAAAGCACCGCCGCAGACAAACAAGATATTGGTGGTATCCAGCTGGATAAACTCCTGGTGCGGGTGTTTACGGCCTCCTTGGGGCGGCACGCTGGCTACGGTACCCTCAAGTATCTTTAATAGAGCCTGCTGCACACCCTCGCCGGAAACATCGCGGGTTATAGACGGGTTTTCAGACTTGCGGGCAATCTTGTCAATCTCGTCGATGTAGATAATGCCCTTTTCAGCCTTTTCCACGTCATAATCAGCAGCCTGGATTAGTTTCAGCAGTATATTCTCCACATCTTCACCAACGTAACCGGCCTCGGTTAGAGAAGTTGCGTCAGCAATGGCGAAGGGCACATTAAGCAGTCTGGCCAGTGTCTGGGCCAACAGTGTTTTACCACTGCCGGTGGGACCTAGCATAACGATATTGCTTTTTTGCAATTCCACATCGTCAATCTTGCCGCCCAGGTTAATGCGCTTATAGTGGTTGTATACAGCTACCGCCAGGGCTTTTTTAGCATTTTCCTGACCGATTACGTACTGGTCCAGAATGTCCTTTATTTCCTTGGGCTTGGGAACATCCCCTAGATCAAGACCGATGTCTTCGTTCAGTTCTTCCTCGATAATTTCATTGCATAGTTCGATACATTCATCGCAGATATATACACCCGGTCCGGCTACAAGTTTTTTTACCTGGTCCTGCAGCTTGCCACAGAAGGAGCATTTCAGTTGACCCTTTTCATTAAACATAATTCACCTCATTAATTGGGAAAATTCCTTTTCCTTTTAGCTTGGCTGGGACCTCAGAAATACTTTGTCAATAATCCCGTACTCCATGGCCTCATTGGCCGACATAAAGTAATCGCGTTCTGTATCCCGGGCAATTTTCTCCACGGCCTGCCCCGTGTGTTTGGCCATTAACGTGTTCATAGTTTCCCGCATCCGCAGTATTTCTCTAGCCTGGATATCTATATCCGTAGCCTGGCCCTGAAAACCGCCGGCCGGCTGATGGACCATAATCCGAGCATACGGTAGGGCGTAACGTTTACCGGGAGTGCCCGCTGCCAGAAGAAAAGCACCCATGCTGGCCGCTTGCCCCAGGCAAATGGTAGAAACGTCGGCCCTGACATACTGCATAGTGTCATATATGGCCATCCCGGCTGTGATCACTCCACCGGGCGAATTAATGTAAATATTGATATCCTTTTCCGGGTCATCTGCTTCTAGGAACAATAATTGGGCAATAACCAGGTTGGCCATGTGGTCCTCAACCTGGCCGCCGATAAAAATAATCCGGTCTTTTAGAAGCCTGGAATAAATATCGTAAGACCTTTCACCCCGACTAGTCTGTTCAACCACTATAGGAACAAGGTAGGACATGGTTATCCCCTCCTTAAAAAAGATTATACTTCATTTAATACAACTATACCACTATCAATGGTCAAAGATAACCCCACCCAAACAAATTATTCCCCGTCCGCTTGTTTGGTGTCTTCCTGTTTTGTTTCTTCCACTAGTTCGGCCTTATCAGCGATAAACTCAATACTCTTTTGCTGCATCAGGCTTTCTCGAATAAACTCAAGTTGGTTCTGTCCTTCTAGTATTTTACGCAATACCTCAGGTTCCTGCTGGTAATGTCCGGCCATCCTGGCAATTTCCTGTTCCAGGTCCTCGTCACCGACGGTAATGCCTTCATCTTTAGCGATTGTCTCCAACACCAGGGTGGTCTTGACCCCCCTGGCTGCGTCATCTCGCAGACTATTTTTAAGATCTTCAATGGTTGAGTTGGTATACTGGAGATATTTCTCCATATCCATACCTTGAGACTGCAACCGATGTTCCATGTTGTCCATCATTTCCAATAGCCGCAGGTCGATCATCTCCTCGGGGATATCTACCTCGGCGTTTTCAACTGCCTGTTTCACCGCTTCGTTATTGATCTGGTGCTGGGCCTGATTCTCGGCTGCTTCCTTTAACTTATTAGAAATATCGGCCTTTAGTTCTTCAATTGTATCAAACTCGCTGACGTCTTTGGCAAACTCGTCATCCAGGTCGGAAATTTCCTTACGCTTTACGCTTTTTATAGTTACTGAAAATACCACTTCCTGGCCTTTAAGATCTTCATTGGGGTATTCTTCGGGAAACGTAACAGTTACCTCGGTGCTCCCGCCTATTTGCTCCCCCACCAACTGGTCTTCAAAACCGGGCACAAAGGTGCCAGAGCCAATCTCCAGGGAATAATCGTCTCCTTTGCCGCCCTCAAATTCCACACCGTCTTTACGACCGAGGAAATCAATAACGGCAATATCACCCTGCTCCACTGAGCCTTCTTCCAGGTTCACCAACCGGGCATGTCTATCCTGCAGCTTTTTCAATTCATTTTCAACATCCTGGTCAGTTATTTTCAGGATCGGCTTCTTAACCTGTAATCCTGCATACTGCCCCAGGGTTACTTCCGGCTTAACCTTAATAGTAGCCTTAAACTTTACCGGCTTACCTTCCTCTACCTGCACCAGTTCAACTTTGGGCTGGGCCACCGGCTTTACATTGGTTTCTTGAACGGCCTGCATATATGCTTCCGGAACTACAATCTCTACAGCTTCGTTATACAGGGCCGCCTTACCTACGAAATTTTCAAATACCATCCGCGGGACTTTGCCTTTGCGGAATCCTGGTACGTTGACAGTCTTAACCAGTTTGCGGTAAGCCTGCTCTAACGCCTGATCCAATTGGCCTGCATCAACCTCTACATCAAGAAGTACTTCATTGTTTTCCAATTTTTCCGCGGTAGCCTTCATCATGCTCCCCCTTGTGAGTAATCATATGTAATGTTTTTAATAAGGATACTCAATATAATAAGTATCCTTACTACAACCAATAAAAAAAATGCTTTAACACAATACTATCAGTGTTATTCTGTAATCATGCAAATGTTTCCTGCCTAAATATTAGATATTCCCTTTTCACTTTAACCGGCCATCCGGTAATAGATATTATAAACATGCTCTTCAATAGGTATGATTGACATTTAATTTTAGCATAATTTATCCACAACCGCAACTAAAATGAACTTAAAACCCGCTTACAAAGAACACCTTTTGCGTATAATAAATAAAAATCTCTGATTTGACAATTGACGTTAATTTTAAATTATGTAATAATTTCAATTAGCCATACATAAATTAAGGTTCGGGCGGACTGGGTACAGGATGCTTAAATGAAGACGAGTTAATTCGACCGCCGGA
The DNA here is from genome assembly GCA_016841675.1 of Desulfotomaculum sp. Lineage (GTDB taxonomy): Bacteria > Bacillota > Desulfotomaculia > Desulfotomaculales > Desulfallaceae > BRH-c8a. The sequence goes on along the minus strand of JAENYQ010000013.1, from coordinate 48,247 downwards.
ACCGCATGCCCAACTATAACCCTTTTTAGAGGGTGGAAAAACGGTAGATACTACAGCATCTGTGTAGTTCCTTTACAGGTATTATATCCGTTTTTCTGGTTTTAGGCATACTAAACTTGGCGGTTACTGTAACGGGCGTTATTTTTTAAAAATCAAACGCGGGAGAAAGCCAAAAGCACAAGCTACCAGACCCTGGTTTTAGAATTAATTTACAAGTAAATTTTAAATTAAATTTTAAATTGCTTAAACTTTGTACGCAAAATAAAAAAAAGAACTTGAGGAGGAACAAGAAATGGCTAACGTATTATCACCCATGGTAGGCAAGTTAGTATCAATTGATGTAAAAGTAGGCGACCAGGTAAAAGCGAATGATGGAGTAGCAACTATTGAAGCTATGAAAATGATGGTTAAGATTTACGCTCCCTCAGACGGCACTGTTCAGGAAATCAAAGTAAACGCCGGCGATGTGGTCAATAACGACACAGTAATTATGACTCTCGAGTAGACAACCCTAAGGATTGATTTTTTACTTCTATCGGGCATTAAAACCCGATAGATTTTTTTTGGTGCCATGGGGTCAGGCTCTTAACTTATTAACTTATTGGCAAAATACAGCCAATAAGTTAATAAGTTAAGAGCCTGACCCCATTCTTTTTACGCCCGGCCTAGCGCGGTGGAGCTGTACTCCCGCATAATATCTTCCGCTCGTGCCGCCAGTTCCTCATTACCACAACGCACCACGACAATGATATCCCCGGTGGGAACAGTGTATTTGGGCCCGTTTTTTCGTTGTTTCCACCGGTCCAGCAAAAAACCAAGACCGCCCCCGCCCGCCATGCCAACCAGCCCCAAAGCCACCGGCCCTATGAAAACCACCGAACCGTAAATCGCCCCTAGCACCATCCCCAACGATGCCGATATCGCCACCCCGTCCATTAGGCTCATGCCGTCTGAAGCGTACGTAGTATCCAAAAGGCGCTGTTTACCAGGCTGGCCCGGCTCCAGCGTTACCAACTGCAATTTACTCTTTTCAAATCCTTCTTTTTCCAAGGCGTTAATTCCCAGCTCAAGTGCCAGCGACGGTTTAAAAAGGCCATAAACGTTTATCATATACACCTCATGGTTATACCGTTGATGAAAATCTATTTTCAGGGCAGTTACGAGTTAGGATAAACGGAAACAGCCCGGGTTATTCTAATTTATGCCAGTTATAATAAGGAGTGGTCAAAAATGAAACAGATAAATGAGTTCAGGATCCCCGGCATGGCCATTTCCGGGCTTGACATATCCATATTGCATACCAAAAACCCCTGGCTGCCTATGTGGTGGTCCGCCGCCATGCCCGGTCTGGGCCATTTCTGCCAGGGTATGTACTTCAAAGGCCTAATACTGATGTTGTGGGAGATATTAGTAAATTTTAAGGCCCACCTGAACCTGGCCATTCTTTATACCTTTACCGGTCAATGGCAAAAGGCGGCAGAAACGATAAATGCTGAATGGGCAATAATATACGGGGCCATTTTTGTCTTTGCCATTTGTGATAGTTACCGCACCGCGGTCGAACATAACATGCTGGCCCGACTGGAAAAAGCACAGCGGCGCAGGTACTTTAAACTGGTTAGCCTGTCACCCACCAGTTTCAATTACCTGGATAAAAATAATCCCTGGGTAGCCCTGGCCTGGTCGACTTTATTCACTGGGTTTGGACACCTTTATAATAATAAAGGTGTTAAAGCGGCAATTTTGATGGTCTGGGCGGCTGCCATTATCCATTTCTCCCACGTCAACGATGGTATCATTGCCACTCTAACCGGGCAATTTCAACGTGCCCGGGAAGTAGTGGACTACCAGTGGCTGCTTTTTTTCCCGTCCTTTTATATTTTTGCCATCTGGGACTCCTATAGCGACGCTGTGGAACTAAACAGTCTTTTTGACGATGCTCAGAAGGATTACCTGCGGCTCAAATACGGAAAGGCAGGGGGATTGGTCGATGCAGCCAGGCGCTGAGCTAACCATTACGGTCATTGCTGCAGTTATAACCCTATTACTGTTAATCTTTGCTGTGGACTGGCGGCATTTCCGGGACTGGGTGGTGATTTTTCTTTTTAAAACAAACCTTGACTTGATAGTAGGTAACACTGTTGTAAAAAAGGGCCTGATTAGTTACCCCGAGCGCATTGCCGGGGCGATCTTTGACACCAGCCTGTTATTTGAAATTTGGGTTTTTCCCGTTTTGTGTATCCTGTATAACCAGGTCACCAGAAAACGAGGTCTGTGGCCCATATTTTATTATGCCGTCCTGTTCAGTGCCGGCATCACGGCGGTGGAATACCCCCTGGAGTTATACACCGATTTGATTGAGTATACCAACTGGCACTGGTATGACACTTTATTAAGCCTTGCCGTCGCATTCTTGGTATCCCGGGTCTTTATCGCTTTTTACCGCTGGGGCTGCCGGTATTTCGGCCGTTTTATCTAATGGTGGCAAATTGGATTGTCATTCCGAGCGTAGCGGAGAATCTTAGTAATTAAGCGACTTTAGAAATCCTTTAGTTCACCTAGTTTTTTCATTCAAGACAAGCAGATACCTAGACTTTTTCATCAAACTCGCTTTTTTTGCAACTTTGCAGGGCCTGGCCCTTTAGGTGAAATAAGCGTAATACCACATAAGCAGCATCGGGGCCAGCAACGTCACCACGGCGGTGACAAACGCCCCCGCCGCCCCCCGTTTGTTGTTCTCCTCCCGCCAAGCATATAAACCGTAACTGGCCACGCGCACTGCCACCAGAAGCACCACCAGCACAATCAACGCTCTGAACACAAACCCACCTCAATGTCTCCCGCAATATGAGAATTTTCATCCTTATGTGTGTATGCTACTTCAGCGGCACAGTCTCGTGGATCAAGCCCACCCGGCGTACCCTGTAATCTACGCTCACGTTTATTGTGGCGTCGGGGTATTTGGTGTCCCAATCGTAGGCCACCCACTGGGGCCAGGTGAGAAAAAGTTTTTTGGCGTGTAGGCCCAAACCCAGAAAATCCGCCCCCAGTGCCTGGCTTTTGGCCACGGTTTTGTTTATATCCTCCAGGTAAGCCCTTTCCACCGCCTGTTCAAGTACGGGCAGACGATCCGGAGTCTCGTATTCCTCGCCACTCTGAATGCTCATAATGGTACCTTCAAGGCCAACTTCAACTGATATTTCAGGCAGGTCATCTTCACCTATCCGCACGTCCACCCTGGGGTTGTACCGGGGTTTGACATCCACAATGATAAAAAATCCCGGGTGTTCGGGGTCGGGCACGTCCATTATAGTGCGTTTCAAATTACCGAAAAACATTTTCTGCACCCCCACTTGGTCAGCATCCAGAGTGCCTACCATGCGGCCCGCCTTAAACGCCGCTCCTCCCATGACCTCAATTTCACCACCGCCCCTGCGGGGGAGCCGGCCCGCCTGGTATGCTCCCTTGGGCTTAGGGGTGTTATCATCATAGACAGGTTCTTTCCGGTTCAGGGCGGCCAGGGGGGCAACTGGCGCCACTCCGATCGTATTTGACTTCAGGTGCAAAAAGTGAAAAGTGTCAAAAGGTATAAATTCGGTATAGCGCCAACCCCTCATCAACAGTTCGTAGTATTTGCCCACATTGTCCTCCAGTATCGGCTTACCCTGTTCAAGGAAATCCTCGGCTCGACCCTCACATATAACGACGTGGGCAGACCGCCTAAATTGGTAAAATCTTGTAACGGGTCCGAAATACCTCCCGATGCCTTCTTCGGCCAGTTCCCGGGAACAAACCAACCACTTGGTCTGGCTCATGTCAGCCCGCCGGTCCACCACGGTGTCCAGCAATTCCAGAAACGACAGCAGGGTGGGCGTTTCCATAGACACGATAAAAAAAGTGCCGCCGCCGGCTCCACCGGCGGCAGGTTCACCCCCGCCCCCCCCTGCAATAGCCTTAGGGATGGCGATCACGGCGGTGACGGTTAACACGTTCTGTCTACCCTTATCCAAACCCAAGGCCAGGATCCAGGCCTTTTCATCGGGCTCGGAGTAATCATAACAGCCGCCCAGCATCATAACCGTGGCTAGCAACAGCACAACACTAAACACCCTTTTCATTTTTGGCGCCTCCCTTACCCTTTAGCCGGGCGGCCAGCAGCAGGATCAGCATGATTAAAACCAGGACATAAAAGCTGTAGCGGCTCAAGTAATCGTGGTTCCAGTAAGAGGCCTGGGGTGAGTTCAGGGGCATGTACGCCATCACCGTGGTGAACACGGTCACCGCCAGCACAAAGGGCCGGTAGTCGCCCAGTTTAAAGAGACGGGCCAGCACCGCGGCGCCTGCATACAGGGAAACCGCCATGAAGATCATATTGGAAAAGACCCAGATGGGCAGGAAAACCACTTCCATGCGCTGGCCGAAGCGCCCAATGTTAATAATTCTGGACATTTCGAAGGTGGGGAGCGACATTTCCGTAACTGTGGGGAAGGTGAATATTAAAAGCGGCACCACTACCAATATAGTGAAAAAAAACCCGGCTATGAGCACTCCCCATACCCCCACCAGTCTGGCCTTTCCCTGGGGCAGAAAGGGATAAATTATCCCCAGCAGCAGTATCTGCACGTAATTCCCGGTGGTGGTCAGTGCCCCCCGCAACACATCCCATACCCCCGCGCCCAGCAAGGGATAAAACACATGTCCCTGCCAGAAGGGTATAGTCAAAACCACCAGCGCCAGGGTGCTGACCACCAGGACAACTACCAGGAACCGGGCGGTGCGGGACACTGCCTCCAGTCCCAGGTACGCCACCGTCACGGTGCCCACCAGGAAAGAGAGGGTCACCATGCTGATGGGGGTATCCGGTAGGAACCCCGCCACCACCCGCTCGCTAACAAAGCGCAGGGTGAACCCGGCACCGATCACGAACACCGCCAGGTAGAACAGAGAGAATAAGGTGTTGATATAGGGGCCGGCCAGTTCTTCCCCAATTTCCACCAAGTCCTTACCCGGGTGCCCGTTCAGCACCGCTACCAGCAGCAGCACCCCCAGCAGGCCGATGAGAGTATTGATAATGGGGATCACCCAGGAAGCGTTCATGCCGTCATGCAGAATAAAAGTAACATGGGCCAGGAATACTTTGGCAGAGATGAATATGAACAGCAACGTTATTCCTTCCGAAACCCCCATCACGGGTTTGAAACGGCTCATTAGCGCTCTGCCCCCCCCTTGTCGTCGCCGTCGTTAAGCCAGCCGCGACTAAACTGTGGTTGGCGCTTTGTTTTAAGCGGGTCCAAGTAATCGGGCCTGGTTTCCTGCTGCCACACCGGGCCCCGCATAAAATAATCGCGTCCTTTTCTGGTGACCGGCGCAGCGGGGGCCAGAAAGGGTACCCCAAATGATTTCACAGTGCTCATTACACCCACGTGGATGAAAACTCCCACCAGAATACCCAGCAGACCGGACAGCGAGGCAAAAAGAATATAAACAAAGCGCAGTAGCCTGATGGATAGGGAAAAGGAGTAATTGGGTATGGCAAAGGAACCCAGAGCAGTCACCGCCACCACGATAATCAGGATTGGGCTGACGATGTTGGCGGCCACCGCGGCCTGGCCTAGGATCAGAGCCCCTACAATACCCAGGGTGGTTCCGATGGTGCCTGGGATCCTGACCCCGGCCTCTCGGATTAGCTCAAAAGCCGCCTCCATAATTAGTACCTCGACGATGGAAGGGAAAGGAACCTTTTCCCTGGCGCCGGTGATAGCCATCAGCAGGTCGGTGGGGATAAATTCCTGGTGGTAAGCTACAATAGCCACATAGTGAGCCGGTAACAGCAGGGCCAGGAAAAGGCCGGCGTACCTGATCAGCCTCATAAATGCTCCGAAGGGCCAGCGCACGTAGGCATCTTCCGGGGACTGCATCAGATTGAAAAAGGTGCAGGGCATGATCATGACAAAGGGGTTGCCATCCATCAGCACTGCAACTTTCCCATCCAGCAGGCTGGCGGCCACCCGGTCGGGCCGTTCGGTGGTCAAAACTTGAGGCACCATGTGCAAGGGGTTATCCTCAATCATCTGCTCCGCCAGGCCGGTTTCATACGTTTGGTCAGCCCTAATAGACTCAAGGCGCCGCTTGACTTCCTTAACCAGGTCGGGGTTGGCCAGGTCCGCCACATACATAACGGCGCACTGCATGGGGGCGTTGTACCCCACCTTGATGAATTCGGTCACCAGGGAGGAACGGTGAATAATCTTGCGCACCAGGGAGGTGTTCACCCTGAGCATTTCGGTAAACGCCTCCTGAGGTCCCCGGATCACCGCCTCCACCTGAGGAGGAGATACGCTGCGGAAATGCCAGCCCTTGGTTTCCAGCAGCAGCGCCTGGTTATACCCCTCAATGAACAGCGCACTGTTGCCGTTCAGCACATCGTAAACAACCTGGTCATAGGTGCGCCCTTCGGCTACCTGGTTGTTGGGCAATACAGCCTGCTTCACCCGGTCAAAAAAGTCTTTATATACTGCCGTTTCCTTGTTTTCCCCGTTACCGGGCCCTAATCGGGGACATTCCTGTCCCTGAAGGAATACCCCGGCTTCAGCAGGTGTGTCCCCTTTCCTATTTTGGCGAATATCCCGGGCGCCGGAAAGCAGCATCAGGGGCTGCAGCACCGCCAGGTTTTGCACCTGGGCGTTGGTGATGCCGTCGATAAACACCAGCATCGCCTGGGCGGGCGGTTCGGTACCGATAGATAAACTGCGAAACACCGCGTCTTTGTTTTCGGGCACTCGAAAAAGCTTTTCCAGCACCTGTTTGTTCTCTTCCAGGCGGTAGGAAAGCTCAACCTTTTGGTTCAATATCTGGTCTATATCCTGGTTTTCTGCAACCTTGTCCGAATATTTTTTCTGTATCGCTGCGTTGCGCGGTTTTCCCCTCCGACTGTTCCGTTTACGACTACCGTTTTTCCGGTTGTTTTGCTCACTATCTCTTAACTGGTGTTGATCCTGGTTACCTTGGCCGGAATCGTTGCTATCTGTATCACTACCGCCGTTACCACCAGCCTTGGACTTGGACTTGGACTTGGACTTGGCCTTGGACTTGGACTTGGCCTTGGACTTGGCCTTGGACTTGGCCTTGGACTTTTCCCCCTCTTCTAGCGGTCTGTCTTCAATGCCGGACTCAAACACAGACGGTGCAGGCTGTGGCTTTTGATACATGATGAATTTAGACAGTGTCTTTAACCAGGAAAACAAATATGCAACCTCCCCGCAGGGACATAAATTTCACTCCGGATATACCAGTTTAATATACCCTGGCATTATGTGGTTTATGTGGCTAATCCTGCACCGCATGCTTTTGTGGTTACAGGATATCCTGAATTTATATTTCCATACCAAAGACAGGGACATACCTTCATGCGGAGGCATGTCCCCAATTAAAGGGTGAAACTAGACCCCTTGGGTAACCGGAAAAATATGTGTTATAATACCCGCAATGCAGCAAACTTAGACTTGTAATGCGGGGTGTTTGTAATTCCAGAAATTAGAGAACAGTTTATAGTTCTAACATACCGGGTCTTAGAATGGTTTTCACCTGATAACATTGAAAAACTAGTTATCAGGCTAGCCCTATCTCTCCTGGTTCTAATAGTCACTTATCTACTGATTAAAATCTTTTCCCGCCTGCTGGACCGGATGATCAGGGATAACAACAGTACCGGCGAACAGGAAGAACCCGAAAACAATGGTATTCTCTCCGACAGTTTCATTCGCTCGGTTCAAGTGCTGATTCGGACCCTTCTCCTCTATGGCGGGTACTTCGTGGCCGCCAACATCATTCTGGAAATATTCAACGTTAAAACAATATCAGCGGCGGACCTTAAGACTGTAGGCGTTATGGCACTTAAGGTAATCGGCGTTCTGGTGGGGGCCAGGCTGATCGTTAACTTCAGCCACCTGGCCATTAAGCAGATTTTTGAGAAACACAGATTCAATGAGGACCTTATCGAAACCCGCCGGGCCCAAACGCTGGAATTGTTGCTGCGCAGCGTACTTACCTATATTGTTTTTTTCTTGGCCGCCCTGACCATACTGCAGATATTTAACGTTAACACCAGCGCCATTCTGGCCAGCGCCGGCATCCTGGGCCTGGCGGTCGGTTTTGGCGCCCAAAACCTGGTTAAAGACGTCATTAGCGGCTTTTTTATTCTTTTCGAAGATCAGTTCAGCGTGGGGGATTTTGTGGAGGCGGCCGGGGTTGTCGGTACTGTCGAGGAAGTGGGACTGCGAACCTGCAAGATTCGTCAGTGGACCGGCCAACTGCATGTAATTCCCAATGGTGAAATTACTCGGGTCACCAATTACAACCGGGGAGAAATGATGGCAGTGGTGGAGGTAGGTATCGCATACGAGGAGGATATCGACCAGGCTATTGACGTTTTGCGGCAGGAAAGCGCAAGGGCCGACCGGGAAATCGATACCATCCTGGACACATCACAAGTGCAGGGAATAGTAGAACTGGCTGATTCAGCGGTAAATATCCGTACCATCGCTCCAACCAAAGCCGGGGAGCATTGGGCAGTGGAACGAGAACTGCGCCGCCGTTTCAAGTATGCCCTGGACCGGGCGGGTATCGAAATCCCTTACCCACGGCGGGTGCTCTTACAGCGGGATAGTATCCCCGCGATAAAGAACGAGCCACTGATTTTAGGAGACAACGGCGGTGAACCGGCGCAAGATTGAATTACGGACAGAAACCCTGACTTTTTCGCGGCACCATTAGTGGAGCAACCAGATCTTCGCTAACGTACAGGATGACAACTTTCCTAAAGTATTTTCCGGGTAGTATTTGCTGGGTGGATAGGACACCAATCAGAGGGAAAATGGAAAGAACAATGTCGGGGAAATAAGATGGGCTTTGTCAGAAAGGGCCTTTACAAAACGGAACCGGGGGCAGGTTTTTTTTGTAAAACCGGCCCCCGGTTACTGATTATCCTTGCTCATCACTATTACCTCCTTTAAACTTTTTTCGGTTAATCCTTTTTTTCGGTCAAGTTTTCTCGCCTAGTGCCATCCGGCTCAAAAATAATCTTTTCCAGCCCAATGTCTTCAAGGATTTGATCAATTAATTCCTTGGTCATTAACATACCTCCTTTTTAAAATAATTCTTTCGTTAGGGACATTCCACGACCCCAAAGTATTTGACCTTTTAGCTGAGGTGTGTCCGCTATCGTATATATTATATAATTAATTTGTAAAAGTTCAAACATGTTTATGTTAAAAAAACATTAAATACGGTTGAACGGCCGTATAAGCACTCCGAATAACCACCTGATGAAAATAATGTTGGATTCAAAAGCGCTAATTTTCAATCGGCATTATTACCTCTATTTCAGCCCCGCCGCCGGGTACATTGCCGGCCCTGATACTGCCACCGTGTTCCTCAACGATGGCCCGGGCAATTGGCAGGCCCAGCCCGCTGCCACCCCGCGCACCTTTGTAGAACCGCTCCCACAAGTGCTGCAAGTCTTCACTGGTGAAACCAATCCCGTCATCCCGGACTGTAATATGCACCGCCCCTTTTTGAATCTCGGCCTTGATCTGTACCTCTTTGATGGCATGGCGTACTGCATTGGTAACCAGGTTGATAAATACCCGGACCAGTTTTTCACCGTCAGCCCGCAGCAGCACCTCGGACGGCGCATCCAGTTTCAGAACAACACCTCTTTCTGCGGCCAGCACTTGCTGGGAATCAACCGCCTGTTCCAATACTTCCTGCAGCTCAGTTTCTTCAAAATTATAGATTTGGGAAGGGTTTCCCTGTCGGGCCAGGAAGACCAGTTCATCCACCATGTTTTTCAGCCGGCCGGTTTCCCGCGCCACCACATCCAGGGCATGTCGGGCCTCTGCGCCCTTAAAGACACCGTCCCGTACTCCTTCGGAATAACCCAGGATGGACATTAGCGGACTCTTAAGCTCGTGGGATGCGTTTTGGAAAAATTGCCTTTGTGCCCGGTCATAATCAGCCAATTTTTCGTCCATGGCATTGATCGCCTGGCCCAGTTCCCCCAATTCATCCCTGGTATTTACCTCGATCTGCCAGCCAAAATTGCGCTCGGCCACCCGGTGGGCCTTCTCCTGCAGCAGTTTTAGCGGCCGTGAAATATGACGGGCTAAAAGCACTGTCATGCCAAGAGCAACCAGGATAGCCAGGCTTAGGCTGATTAAAAAAAGGACCAGTAATTCATTGCGGATTTCATCCAGCCCGGCCACCCTGGTTAAAAGCAAAACAGTGCTCCCCCGATTAGTTTGTTGATCAAGGTACCTGCCTGCGGCCACATATCGTTCACCGCCCAAGGTAACCCGGCCCTCGTAAATACCCGGGGCAACTATTTGTTCCACCACTCCGGCAGCCAGCACGCTGCCGACCGGAATCTGCTCGATGCTGCTTTCCAACACTAACCCCCGCCGGTTAACCAACAGGTACTCCCCCTGGATAACCCGGCCCAGCATGTGGTAAGTGAACATGCCGCGCATCATCCCGCCATGGCCATCCTCTTCAGAAGGTAGCCCACTGACTAGCCCAGCCACGTTAAGAGCATCCTGCTGTAGACTATCCCGAGCGGCCTGTTCCAGGTGCCGGCTTAACAGCAGCCAGAACGCGGCCCCCATTAACAAACCGGTGAGCAAAATAACCATCAGGTGGCTGAGCGCAATACGTCTGGCAATACTCCCTTGGTTAAGCATTAATTTTATAACCGTATCCCCAGACGGTGCTGACCCTAATCCGAGTCCCTTTCTCCTTCATTTTGCGCCGCAATCGTTTTACCACATCGTCTACGGCCCTGGTATCACCAACGTAATCCATACCCCAGACCCGGTCCAAGATCTGGTCGCGGCTAAGCGCCTGACCGGGGTGCCCGGCTAGAAAGTGCAGCAGTTCAAACTCCTTTGCCGTCAGTTCCAGGGTCTGGTCGTTGCCCACAGCCTCCCGTCGGCCCGGGTAAACAACCAAATCACCTACCCGCAGTTCATCCTCATCCCGCGAGGCGTCCGTGCGGCGAAACACTGTGCGCACCCTGGCCACCAGTTCCAGGGGACTGAACGGCTTAGTCAAGTAATCATCTCCGCCCAGTTCCAAACCAATCACCCGGTCCATTTCCCCGCTCCGGGCGGAAACAAAAATGATCGGCACATTGCCCAAGCGCCGGATCGCCCTGCATAATTCCAGCCCGTCCATGCCCGGCATCATAATGTCCAAAATAAACATGTCCGGCGGCCCTGCGGATTCCATCACCGCCAGCACCTTTTGCGGGTCGTGAAATACTTTGACCCCGTAACTTTCCCGCTCCAGGTATTTTTTAATTATCTCAGCTATATTAACGTCGTCGTCCACCACGAAAATTTGTTTCATTTTTGCGCCTCCTGCTAATACAGTGTGCCCCGAAGCAGTATATGGTACGCCTTCCAGTGTTTGTTTACTTGCTTCTATTGTACCGCAATAACAACCCGATTCATAGATAAGCATAAATTGTGCAAAATAATACCTGATTGTCAATTATAAGGGGTAGATTTATGGCTTTCTTCTCTCGAAGACGCAAAAAAACCGGGCCGGCAGACGCAAAGCCTAACACCCGCGATAGCGGCCAGGGCAGCAAAAAACAGATCGCCCAAAGTTTGCTCTTGAGCCCTGATTTAGATGAAAACCTGAGGTTTCTAAAACAAAGCTTTGCCGACTGCAGCGACGTGGTCTTCCGGGAGTTTCTTTTTGCTCAGCGCGAGCAAATCAAGCTGGCCCTGGTGTATGTCGACGGGCTGACCAATAAGTCCCAGCTAAGCGACCAGGTAATGCGCGCCCTGTCCCTGGAAATACCCGCGGCTACCGACAACACTGTCATTACCAAAGCCAACGCCCTGCATTACGTAAAAATGAGGGGTCTGTGCATCCACCAGGTCAAGGAAACCGAAAATTTGCAGGAAGCGGTGGAAGCAATCCTGTCGGGGGATTCCATACTGCTGGTGGACGGGCATGCCACCGCTGTAATTAACGGCAGCCGAGGCTGGGAAGCCCGTTCTATTGAGGAGTCCCAAACTCAGGGCGTGGTCCGGGGACCCCGGGAATCTTTCGTAGAGACGCTGCGCACCAATACCTCGCTAGTGCGGCGTAAAATCAAAAATAAAGATTTAAAAATAGAAAGCTTAACCCTGGGGGAAGTAACCAGAACCGATATCGCAGTGGCTTATATCAAGGGGATTGTTAATGAAGACCTGGTGACAGAAGTTAAACAAAGGCTGACCCGGATAAAAATTGACGGCATACTGGAGTCGGGCTACATCGAAGAACTGATCCGGGACAACCCATTGAGCATGTTTCCCACCGTAGGCCATACCGACCGGCCCGACCGGGTAGCCGCCAATTTGCTGGAGGGCCGGGTGGCTATTTTCGTGGACGGCACACCCATGGTGTTAACCGTGCCCCATTTTTTTGTCGAAGCGATCCAAACACCTGAAGATTACTACGAACAGGCCTTATTTACTTCCTTTGTGCGGTTATTACGCATCGGCAGCCTGCTTATCGCATTGACGCTGCCTTCGCTGTACGTGGCCATTATATCTTTTCACCAGGAAATGTTGCCCACGCCTCTGCTGCTAAGCATCGCAGCCCAGCGGGAAGCCGTACCTTTCCCGGTTTTTGTCGAGGCCCTGCTGATGGAAATAGCCTTTGAAATCATCCGGGAGGCCGGTATTCGGTTACCCCGGCAGGTGGGGCAGGCGATAAGCATCGTGGCCGCGCTGATTGTCGGCCAGGCCGCGGTCCAGGCCGGGCTGGTGGCCGGCGCCACGATCATTGTGGTGGCCCTTACCGCCATGGCCTCCTTTGTAGTGTATTACAGCGGCAGTCTCGCTTTTCGCCTGCTGCGGTTTCCCTTAATGTTTCTGGCCGCCTCGTTCGGGCTGTTCGGGCTAATTGCGGGGCTGATCGTTATCGTGGTGCACATGACCAGCCTGCGTTCCTTTGGCGTGCCCTACCTGGCCCCCATTGGCCCACTGGTCCCCGGGGACTTAAAAGACTCGATCGTACGAGCGCCCTGGTGGGCGATGATAAAACGCCCGCATCTGGTGGGGCAGAATAACCCGGTGCGGGAGGCGTCCGGGATGAGGCCTAAGCCTCCCCAAACCACGGCTCAAAAAGGTGGTGATGCAGATGCTGGAAGGAGGCAAAATTGACACCTGGCAGGCCGTATTCCTGAATGTGATTATGGTTTCCGCCACAGCCTTACTAGGCGCCCCGGCCATCATGGTTGCCCAGGCCGGGCAGGACGGCTGGTTGTCAGCACTGCTGGCCACCATGCTGGGGCTACCGATAGCATGGATTACGGTGAAGCTAAGCTCCCTATACCCGGGCCAAACGCTCATTCAATACCTGGATGACATTTTAGGCCGGTGGCCAGGCAAAGCTCTGGGGCTTTTGTACCTGCTATATTTTACGCATATTACTTCGATCATGGTCAGGGAGTACGGGAGCTTCCTGGTGGACGTGTTTTTAATCGGCACCCCCATCACTGTTGTTAACGCCATGGGTTTAATCATCAGCGCCTACATCATTAAACTGGGCCTGGAAGTGCTGGCCCGGTCCAACCAGTTATTTTTCCCCTGGGTCATAGGGTCTCTGGTGCTAACGTTTCTGTTGGTCATACCCGAGATGGATCTGGCCAGGGTACAACCCGTGCTGGAGGCCGGCGGACTGCAAATTTTCAAGGGTTCGTTGGCTCCATTGGCCTGGTATGGTGAAATTATTGCTTTTGCCATGGTTATCCCCTTCCTGGCCAAACCGGGGGAGGCCGGAAAAATTGTGATCCTTACATTCATTATTTTAGGGCTGATATTTTTTTTACTGGTGGTCGTGGGCCTGGCAGTGTTCGGGCCGGGTTTGGCGAATATGAATTATCCCATCTTAAACGTGACCCGGGTAATTTCCCTGTCCAGGGTTATTGAGCGGCCGGAGCCGTTAATCATGACGGTGTGGGTAACGGGAGGCCTGTTTAAGGTAACCTTTTTTTATTATATTATCGTTCTAGGCAGCGCCCAACTGCTGCAACTTAAGAGTTATCGCCCGCTAGTGCTGCCAGTGGGGGCCATCTTAGCAGCACTTTCGTTAAATGTCTCGGCAAGCACGCTGCAGATGTTTAGTTTTCTCGCTCATTACTGGCCCTTTTACGCATTATTCACCTTCGAATTCGGTTTCCCGGTGGCGCTGCTGGGGATAGCTTTAATTAAAAACAGAGGGAACAAAAGTAAATGATTAAAAAAACCTTATGTTTGCTGTTAATTTTATGTTTGTTATTACCGTTGGGAGGTTGCTGGAGCCGCCAAGAACTCGGTGATTTGGCCATAGTACTGGCGGCTGGTCTTGACAGTGCACCCGACGGCAAAATTATGCTCACCGTGCAACTAGCCCGGCCTAGCGCTTTTGGCGGCGGGGACAACGGGCAAAGGGCTGCCGGGCCGCAACAAAATAATGTGTGGGTGGTTTCCCAGACCGGGGATACAGTTTACGATGCCCAGAGGTACCTGGAAGCCAAGGTGTCACGGGAATTATACTGGGGCCATACCATGCTCCTGGTTTTAGGCGAACAAATAGCCCGGGAGGGCATCCGCAAAGCGTTTAACTTTTTCTCCCGCGCACCGGACACCCGGGAAACAATCTGGGTTTTGGTGTCCCGGGGTGCCGCCAGCGAGGTACTGAACAGCCATTCCCAGCTGGAAAACACTTCGGCCCAGGGCGTGGGGGCAATGGTCAGGTCAGGGGTGGGCGTGCCGGTGATGATGAAGGATTTAAGCATGATGCTGGCCAGCAAAGGCACTAACCCCGTGTTGCCCCGCATTGAACTTACCGCATCCGGAACCCCTCAGGGACCGGGGATGAAAGAAAACATACCTCAAGCCCAAACCGAACCTTCACATGGGACCCACACGCACGCTGAACTCACCATCACCGGCACCGGGGTCTTTAACGATGACCGACTGGTGGGGTGGTTGGGCATGATGGAATCCAGGGGCATGCTCTGGCTAAGAGACGAAATAGAAAAAGGGGAAATAACCATCCCTTCCCTCACCGAGCCGGGTAAACATTTATCGATCCGCATCGACCGCGGCACAACCGAGGTTGAGCCGTATTACGACGGGCAAAACATTTGGTTTGACGTTAAAATGCGTATGGATGGGGAACTATGGGAACAGCAATCCATGGAAAAAATAACTGAACCGCAAATTTTTGCCGCCTTGGAAAAATCGCTGGCCCTCAGGATTGAGGAAAAATCCCGCGCCGTCCTGGAAAAAACCCAGCAAGTTTTCGGGGTAGATATATTCGGGTTTGGCGATGCCTGGCACAGGAAATACCCCAATGAGTGGCCGGCTTTAAAAGACCGCTGGGATGAGGAATTTAAAACTGCGGATGTACATATAACCGTAGAGGCCAAGATACGGCGCACCGGCCTTACCACCAACAGGATTTCCCAAGAAGAGTAATAATTGCATTGCATGAGGTGTACACAAGAATGGTCATTGTAGTGGTGTTGGTTTTTCTGGTCATCATAGCCCTAGAGGTACCCGGGCTGGTAAAAGAAAAAATGTGGCGCGAACTTACCGCCTTTGCAGTTTTGCTTTCTTTCGGCATGGCGCTTAGCATACCGCAGGCACTGGGTCTGCAGTTGCCCAGCCCCAACGCGCCCATAGAGCTAATTTTCAAACCTTTTGCCGAATGGTTAACGCCAAAGTAAGTGAGTAAAAGTGTTGCGGAGTATGAAAACATAAGCCTGCAAATATCCGGTTACATCCTTTTTATATCACTTGTGCTGCCCGCCTTTTTGCTGCTCACAGCTGTAATCTCCGGCCGGGCAGCCAGTAAAAAAGAATAAACCCAAAAAAATGGGAACACCAATGGTTGACAGATTAACCACCTATTATGTATAATATGCATAATATAAGTTAAAGAGGTGGCTGAGATTGAAAACTAATACTTACCGGATTACCATCGGCGGCAATATGCCCCGCCAGTACCACCTTCAATCAAGACGCGTAACCGCAATATACATACAGACATATCTACAACTGGGCAAACAGATTAACCTTGAACTACTAATTGACGGTCTGTGGAAACCGGTATCTCTTACCGAGTAATTTAAATGCATATAATTTATTTTATGCACAAAAATTACTCGCACACAACGAGTGGTTTTTGTATTGCTAAGATAAGTACAATAAAAAGGGGACTGGCTCATTTTTCGATTTTTGAAAAAGGTGCCTGTCCCCTTTTTATTGCGCGACTGGCATTGTTTTCTATTACTGTTTTTGATACTGCACGGGTTATTTTTCCTTAGCATAAAGTGGTACAGTAGCCTCCTTTTTAGGATTAGGGTGTCAGCTTACCCATTTTACCGACAACTTGTCCTCATAACTCATTTGGTAGGGAGCCGGATTTTGATTAATCTGTCAGTTTATATTAAACTAATAAATCTGGTGCAACAACTTATATAATTAAGGGAGGTTACCACTTTGAACACTAATATCGGTAGGAGAATTATTATGCTGGCACTGGCCGCCATGATTGGCACATCATTACACGCGGGAACCGCACAGGCCTATATCTCACCCTCGGAATACTATGCCCTCTGGAATAGAACGCAAAACAGCCAGTCAACCACCGTTACCAGCCCGGCACCGGAAAATCCGGCCAACAATGTAAATGTCCCGGAACCGGCACCCGCTGCAGGCAATGAACAACCTGATAATGCCCCGGTCAATGTCAATAATCAAAATAATCCCGGCGCCTCTTACCAGAACCCAGTCGCGCCCACTACAAATAGCCTCAACACAAGCCGTTTTGATTATTACCAGCGCATTATTAACAACCGAAACGGTTATAATCCAGGCACCGACACCAGAACCACAACCCCGGCCAATCCGGGCAGCACCACCCCGGTGGATAATAACCAGGCTACCACCCCCGAGAATACAAATCCTACAGGGGGAGGCAACACGGGAACACCGACTCCCAGTCCAACAACCAATCCTGGCGATGTAGGGTCTCAATCTGCCATTGAAAAGCAGATGTTGGATCTGGTTAACCAGGAAAGAGCAAAAGCCGGACTGTCCGCTTTCAAGGTCGACTCTCAACTAGTTAACCTGGCCCGTCAGAAAAGCAAGGACATGTATCAAAACAATTATTTCAGCCATACCTCGCCTACCTACGGTTCTCCCTATGATATGGAGAAAAAAGCAGGTATCAGTTACCGGGTTATGGGCGCCGAAAATATCGCCAAAGCTGCTTCTGTAACCAGAGCCCACGATTTACTGATGAACAGTTCGGGTCACCGGGCTAATATTCTGGATACCAGGCACACTATCATTGGCATCGGTATTGTCAGCACTTCCTCGGGGGTTTACGTTACCCAGTTGTTTGCAGGCAATTAATTAAAAACCTAACAAGGTTATACCGTTAACTCAGTAAGTGTTACAGCGTCGTGTCATTGCTATGAATACAAGAATTGAAGAACCTTGTCATTAAGCCTGTCATTCTGAGCGCAGCGAAGAATCTTAAAGCCCAGATCCTTTGCTGCGCTCAGGATGACAAGCTTAATCTTTAAAATAGTTAATTTTGTAAATTATAAATAACAACCAGTAAGTTGTATTCGTTTATCGTGGTGCGGGTACGCGTGGTAATTCTGAACGAAGTGAAGAATCTAGATCCTTCGCTAACGCTCTTAGATGACAGCTCTCCCCCCGCGGTGCACAATTGTTATTAAAAATGTTTATCTTCAATGGGGATTACTGAGTAAAGGGAATAATCATGTAACCTAATATAGTTTAACTGGATTAGCAAATAATAATAGCCGGCGGCCCGCCGGCTATTATTATTTTCATTTAACTGTATAAACAGGCATACCGTCCCTGGTGTTATAGATTTTGATATAGTGTTTCAGGGAGGTGGGTAGAGCCGCACCGGGGTATGAGACACTATCACCGCCTTTGGCAAACCCCGGACCGGGACTGCTGTTCATAAAGTCCCTGGAAAACTGGTACATCCCCGGTCCAACCATATGGAATTTATCTTCCGGAAACGACTCTTTATTTTCAGGGCGCTGGACTACGCCGGATCCAGTTGTCTTACCGGATGTATCGCTGTCACAATCAGCAGGTATCGCGACGTAAATGTCCGCTGAATCTTTTTTATCGGCTTCTCCAGTTTTATTTTCCAGGGCTGGTTTCTCCACCGCAAATTTCTCTTGCACAGGCCCTTCAATATGTTTATTACGTTCATCATCTGTGGCCACAACATTGTGGCCAGTATTTATTACTGCCTCCAAAGCGATGCCATCTTTTGTACAGTCATCCTGTGTTGGTTCCAGTTCTAAGTGTACCGTTCCATTATCGACAGCATATCCTATCGTATCGCAACAGGTGTTTCCATTTTTACCAGCGCCGGCCTTACCCGGCTGCTGATTACCCGGTACCCGGGGATGATCAACCCAGAAGAACCCCCGAAAGGGGCGCCAAAACAAGGGCATGTCAATCACCTCACAATTTGTTTTGTTTATTATACTGGCCCGAGCCTTTTTTTGTTAATTTATAACGTTGAAAAAAATAGGTTATTTTAGCACAAAGTTGGGGTAATAAACATAAATTGTTACATATAAAACCAGTACACCTGCAAACTACCAAGGAGGTAATAAAATGTCAGACGAGAATACTCTTGCGTACGAGGAGTTGACAGCAGGTTTTGACCCCAAAATGAAGCACAAAACTGAAGTTGTCTGCATCGAAACATTCAAAGTTTATGATTTTTGCTTCCAATCAGAGCGGCGCGAAAACAATTGCTTTGACCTTGGCGGAACGGAAGTTCCCGCGGGGTCACAAATTAAGTGTAAGATTTTAGATACCTGCTGCGAGGAAATCGATCGTTCAGAGCCTGATGACCAGGGGCGGGCAAACGTTACTTTTGCCGTTACCGTGGAGGCGAAAGTAAAGGTTATCGGCCCCCAAGGCGCCGTTTTATTTGCCGATGTGTCCACCTTTGGTTTCACCAAGACTGTTGTCCTGTGCGCTCCCGAAGGCACACAAACAATATGCAATGTGGTTAACGCCGCCTGCGGACCCTGCCTGATTATGGGTAACCAAATTTGCTGTACATTTGACCTGTGCATCGTTATCCAATCCGTGGCCTTAGTTAAATTACTGGTACCTTCCTTTGGTTTCTGCACTCCAAAGGTCTGCGAACAGGTCTCACCCGGGCCTCCCTTTGTATGCCCGCCGGAACTGTTCCCACCCCAGTGCCCCAAGGACTGGAAAAGGTAATTGACAACAACTTTAAAAAAGAGCTTCCGATAATACGGAAGCTCTTTTTTTCCCCTCTTTTACTAAATAACCTGCATTGATTTTTCCAGTTGGGCCAGAGTATTGCTTTCCAGCATACGCACTTCCCGCCTGAACAGGCCCACGGTCCGCACTTCCTGCCACTGGCTGCGGGGCAGTGTGTTAAGCCACAGTACCTCTTTTACCTGCCGTCTGAGATCACCCAGCAGCTCAACTGAGTTATCCGGTGCCATAGTTTTGGTGTCGCTGACTATAATCAGGTAACTGTTACGGGTAAGTAAACGGTTGTAATCTCCGGTCAAGGTGCGCAGCGCGGCTGCCATGTTGGTGGTTTTACCCCACTGAGTGCTGGTCGCCATTACGGCGGACATGGTGGCGGCAAAACCCATGCGCTGGCGCAATTGAGGGGTGATGCGCTCCAACTCCTCGGCAAATATAAATGTCTCTATGTCCCGCACCACATCGGAGAGACCGTAAACAAACTGGATTACCAAGCGGGCGTATGACGCCATGGAGGCGGACACGTCACAGACCAGAATCAGCTTGGGTTTTTGCACCCGCCTGCCCCGATAATGCAACTTCAGGGGCAGGCCGCCAAATCGCACACTGCCCCGCACGGTGCGCCGGATGTCTATAGATTGCTTTTTACGACTGCTGCGGTAGCGACGCGAAAGTCCAGTGGCCAGCCGCCGGGCCATTTTACGCAACAAAACCGTCACTGTTGGCATTTCCTGCTCCTTAATAGCCAGCATGTCCCTTTCCAACAGTGACTCCTCGGGTTCTCCCGCCAGGTCCCGGGCCACTGAGCGGACCACCTGGTCAACCATCTCGTCCCCACTGCTATTTACTACCGGGTCGTGGAAGTGTGAATGGTTTTCGCTTTCTTGTCGATTCAAGTGGTATCGCCAGTATTCCAGCGACGCTTCAACCACCTGGGCAATTAGGCTGGATGGATCATTAACCGGGTTGCCCCGGTAATTTTCCAACAGGTTATGGATCCTGTTCTTTTCAGCCTCCGGCAATTTGGAGTATGTTTCCAACTGTTTAGAGGTAAGACTCAAGTGTTCGGTGGCTCCCCCGGCCCAGTCGCCGCCGCTTTGGGCCACCCCTTCCCTGATCTCGGCCTGGGACTGCCCTATTAAACGCTCCCGTTCCTCCACCGCCTCGGCTTCTTGGCGGCGTATTTGCTCTTGAACCTCACCGGGCGCAAAAAACCTTTCAAAAGCCAGGTCGAAGACCCTGACATCCCGCTGCTTCTTGACCAAGGTAGCCCGCAATGCCAGACGGAATTGTTCTTTGTTTAGCACATCTACCCTGGCCAGTGCCGAGGCGGCGTCGTTCAATTCGGAGGTACCGGCGTTTATACCCAAACTGCGCAGCACGGCTACAAACCGGGCCAGACGGTGAAAAAACTCAGCTGGTTGCGGCCCTCCCAGATCTTCCAGTATCGCTGCTATCTGCTGAACATTAAGTTCCATAGCTATATCCCCAACTCTTTTGTGTTTTTTGTTGCTGTCATTTTTTTTATTGTAACACGGCAGCTCCGACCAGTGCCATGATATCCGTTATTCCGCGAGACCGATTTATAAAAACCCACTGAGGAAGGAGATACCCAGTTAATGTTGAATCTTACCTTATGGTTAATTTTATCAATCGCATTATCAGAAAGGAAGTGTACAATGTCTGAAACACCCAAGGGGGCATTTATTCAAAGAGACAAAAAGACTTTCGCCATTGTGCCTAGAACACCCATGGGGCTAATTACCCCCGATGTGATGGAAAACATTGCTCAAACAGCCCGCAAACATAACATACCCATCATCAAAATTACCTCGGGTCAACGGCTGGCCCTGGTGGGCATGGATCCGGAAGTTGTAGATGAAGTGTGGGTAGATCTGGGGCTGGACGTAGGTCCGGCAGTGGAGTTATGCGTGCACTACGTGCAAGCCTGCCCGGGCACTGCGGTATGTAAATACGGCATTCAGGACTCCCTAGGGCTGGGTGGCGAACTCGAGAAACTATTTGTAGGGACATTAGATTTGCCTGCTAAGGCTAAAATTGGCATTTCAGGTTGCCCGAACAACTGCAGCGAGGGCTTGGTACGGGACTTTGGCGCCTTCGGCAAAAAGTCGGGTTGGACGGTTTCATTTGGCGGTAACTCCGGCCGTAAACCCAGAATCGGCGATGTTATAGCTGAGGACTTAAGCAGTGAGGAAGTTGTGGCCCTGGCCAAAAAATGTTTCGACTACTACGTCGCCAACGCCAACAAGCGGGAGCGTACTTCCAAATTTATTGAACGGATTGGTATTGAGGAGTTTAAAAAAGCAATCCTTTAAAAACCGTGGTGCCAGGTGCTTAGAAGTTAAATAATTGCCTAATATAATAAATAAAGGGAGAACCTCTAAAAAGGTCCTCCCTTTATTTTACTCTAACTAGTTTCTCATGAAAAAGTCTTGATTAGGGGTTTGGTGTTATCTAAGCTCCTACGCATCCTTCCGATAACACCAAACCCCTCCGAAAGGCTTGTTTTTCAGGGGGAACTAACTAAATTATAAACAATTTTTTCATTAACTGGTTTATTTTGTCACACACCAAGTGCCTCTGGAATATTTTGAAACTGTAAAAACAATATCTAAGGAGGCAATAAAAAATGTTTGAAGTTGATGCTTTTGATTCAGACAAAAAAGCTAAAAAACAGGTATTGGATGTTACCGCTACCGACCAGTCATTGTGTGATAATACGCCTGTCACTCCGGCACCGATAACGACTGCCATAGCCAAAATACCGGTTGTTCTTGCCGAACTTACCGTACAGATTAACGTTGATGCAAAGATAAACCTGCCCGAACCTGCCACCGAGATCAAGCGTGTTGGAAAGCGTTTAAAAGTTGTCCAGTGCCGGCTTATACAGAATACCAATAAATTATTCATGAGAGGATTCGTCCGCAAGAACATTGAATACGCTACTCGTAAATTATCTAACAAAGAAGGTATCTGCGGAAATATCGGCCACTGCACGGTCGATGTACCATGGAGCTGCGTAACAGCTCTTGATTTTAACGTGGGCGACCCGGCTCCTGTGTTATTTAACTTTGCCAATGAATTTGAATACCTGGTAGAACAGGACCTTGGACCAAAGTTCCCGGCTAAAGACAAATTAATGTCTGGAGACTTGACTGAGCATAACCAGGTGAGTGCCGAATTTTTTAACGAGCTACCTTACTGTGAGCTAATCAGCGCCACCATTACCGAGTTTGACGAGGCCATCAACCGCAGCGACCCGTACGGCGAAAATCCTTTTGAGGAATTCGAATTTAAAAGTATTAGAGAAAAAATGGTTATCGACCTGACCCTTAAGGTATTGCAAAAACAACAGGTAGCCATCAACAACAACGGCAACGGATAACAGTAGCAGCCTGTAACTTACAACCCGACCCTGGTTGAAAAAAGCCTATAAAGAGTTACCTGGTTCAGATAAATTAAAC
The DNA here is from genome assembly GCA_016841675.1 of Desulfotomaculum sp. Taxonomy (GTDB): domain Bacteria; phylum Bacillota; class Desulfotomaculia; order Desulfotomaculales; family Desulfallaceae; genus BRH-c8a. Next base: position 25,401 of record JAENYQ010000013.1, on the reverse strand, counting down.
AAAATATTTATATTGCAACGGTATATTTACTAAAATCAGAATAACGTTAACTTTATAGGCTTATATTTTTTTATTTGATATATTTTAATAAATTTTTTATCATTTTTTTGGGTGACAACCAATAACAATTTAGCATCATTTTCATACATTGGTAACGCAAGTAAATATTTAAGGAGGAAAAAAATGTATGAAATTGATGCTGTTGCAGAAGAAAAACAAAAACAAGTGTTAAATGTTACCGCTGATGATCAGGTATTATGTGAAAATACTCCCGTTACACCGACACCGGTAACATCTGCCATAGCCAAAATACCGGTTGTTCTAGCAGAGCTAACTTTGCAGATTAACGTTGATGCAAAAATAGACCTGCCCGAACCAGCCATAGAGATTAAACGCGTAGGGAAGCGCTTAAAAGTTGTCCAATGCCGGCTTTTGCAAAATACCAATAAGTTATTCTTAAGAGGTTTTGTCCGTAAGAACATTGAATACTCTACTCGCAAATTATCAAACCAAGAGGGTATCTGCGGGAATATCGGCCACTGCACAGTCGATGTACCCTGGAGCTGCGTGACAGCTCTTAATTTCAACGTGGCCGACCCCACCCCCGTGCTATTTAGTACTAATAATCAATTTGAATACCTGGTAGAACAGGATCTTGGCCCAAAATTCCCGGCCAAAGATAAATTGATGTCCGGAGACCTCACCGAGCTTAATCAGGTGACTACTGAATTTTTTAACGAGCTTCCGTACTGTGAATTAATTAGCGCCACCATTACCGAGTTTAACGAGGCAATCCACCGCAGCGACCCGTACGGCGAAAATCCTTTTGAGGAATTCGAATTCACAAGCATTCAAGAAAAAATGGTTATCGACCTAACCCTTAAGGTATTGCAGAAACAACAGGTAGCCATCGTTGGCAGCGGGTTCTGCAGGTAGCAATCAACGGCATCTATAATTAGCAGCAACCGGAAAGCTTGCAACTAACCTAATTAAAAAGCCAAGATGTAATCAAGGGCACTTTTTCAGTGCCCTTGATTACATCTTGGCTTTTTCTCTTGCATTTTTTAATGCATCTTTATAATTATTGCTCTCTTTGAACCATTATTTTTTGTTTGATTAAAGTAACAGTAACTGAATTAACCTCAACTGTTGCTTCTTTCATGGGTGTAATTTCTTGAACTTTGGCAGCTAGTTCGTAAACCAGTAAGGGCTCAGTCTTAGACACCTTGTTGTGTTTACTTACTTTATGTTTGCTCCGGGGAAGCACCAGGTTCAGTTGCAAACCGGAAATTTTATTTAAATCTTCCTCTTTATTAATTTCTATTATAATTTGTTCTTGGGGTTGGCTAACTTGCACGGTTTCCCTCCTTTTTATGAATAATTAATTCATCAGTGAACAAAACACTGTCATGATTACCGGGATTATCTGCAATATATTATGTTTGTGCATATCTTTTTGATTAAAAAACTTAATCAATAACCCTTGGTAACATATAGGTATTTAATGACAGGGGCTATCTTTTGTAACAAGATATAGGAGTCATGAATAAATTAAAGCTATATGGCAACATAGATTCTCTAGGGGGTATTTTCATGGCCTGGGTGCCGGGTTTTGTGGAATTTGATACATCTTTGAAAGAACAGGATCACTTTGAAGGAAACATACAGATTACAAAAGTAAATGAAATAGTTTTTCACGGTGTGGTAACGGAAGATGATGGGAACAAACCTGTCTCGGGAGCACTGGTTAAGGTATTTGCCCGGACCATTAATAGACAAGAATTACCCCTTAGCCATACGATTAGTGGCTATGATGGCCATTATTTGCTTTATATTGATAAGGAGATAATACCGAAGGATATCACTGAAATTATTGTCAGGGCCAGCGCCGGCAATCGTTCTTCCGACACCGGCTAAAAACGGCTGGCGGGTTAGGTTCCGGCGAATGCCGGTGGCAACTATCACTAGGAGCGGGTTCTATGGATAAAAACTCAACCGGGCAAGTTTCTGAAGAATATAATTTTGCAGACCAAAGAATTAACGCGTGGATTCATTTCCATGGTGTGGTTGGGGACAATCAAAGCCTAGCTGTGGAAAATGCAATTGTTATGGTATTTGCCTGTTTTAATGGTGGATTGGAAAAACCATTGGCACACACCTTGACCGGCGATGATGGCAGATACTTTATTTCTATCCCGAGGCCTCCGGATAATCCCAATCTTATGAAGTTTAAAGTGAGGGCCGGCAAGCCGCACTTAACAAGGAAGTCGTTTTATTATCAGGTCATAGCCCTTAAGGACCCGTGTACCGAGCAGGAACCAGATACCGTACAGCCTTGCGCAGAAGAGATGCCGGAACAAAATAGCACAATTAATAAGGCTAATTTAAACATGTCGGGAAAAGATAATAGCTGTGCTCAGACAAATTGTTACCGACCGGTGGAAAACCATGGTGTCGGGCTTAACAACTCAGGCAAGGCAGGTGAAATTGAATATCACCAAATAATTTACCAGCAACTTCACCGGTTGCTTCCAGAAAAAATTATTTTTAGACAACCCTGCCAACCGCCTGTGCTTGATATTTTGCCGATAGAACCAAACGTGGGGCTTATAAAAAGAATTGCGTATCCCCCCCCAAAAAAGGAGTTCACTTCCGCTGCTTTTTTTTACTCGTATTTGGCCATTTTTTTATTTTGGTTACTAATGAAAAAGTAAACAATAAAATTTATTTTTAAGGTTATTAAGTTCGTACTAATGTATGTTTTGCCGGTTAATGGACAATTACGCTTGACCGGCATCATTTATATCTGCAAAGGACAAGCTCTTTAAAATGAAAAGAAACGCTGTAGTGGTAAAAATTTAAAAAATGCGCAAAATACCCATTGTAACTAATTTATATATCTTAAAAAGCGATTATATGCATACTAGTCTAACTTGGCGCGTTTATGTTACTAAAATTGCGGATGGAGGCCGATGGGTATGGATAACGGCAGTCTGCGTTCCCTTCAACAACTGGCCGGGTTGTACGGCATCACAACTACATACCGGGACTATACCGGCCAGATCCGGCAAGCGTCGCCGCACGCACTATTGGCAACCCTGGGCGTACTGGGAGCGTCGGTGGCCGGCGCGGCGGATATACCGGACGCGCTGCACCACCGCAAGTTTGAGCTTTGGCAGCGCCTCTGTGAGCCGGTGACGGTATGCCGGGAGGGTGAAAATTCCACCCTGGAACTGCGTCTGAAGGCCCACCGGTGTGCCGGTCGACTCCTCTGCCGTTTGGAACTTGAAGAGGGCGAACCCATGGAGTGGTCATTTGAACCGGCCCATTTGCCCGTGGTGAAAACGGAAAAAGTAGACGGAGTGAATTACATAGCCCGGCGGCTGCCCCTGCCTGCAGGACTGCCGCCGGGCTACCACCGGCTGAGCATCCAATTTTCTGACGGTATCTGTGAGACAACGATAATATCTGCGCCAAACCGGGCGTATGCATTACCAGCTGGCGCCAATCGGTTGTGGGGGGTGTTCGTGCCGCTTTACGCCCTCCGTTCCAAAGAGAGCTGGGCCGCCGGTGATGTTACCGACCTGGAGACACTTCACAACTGGGTCCGGTCACTGGGGGGCGTCCTGACCGGCACACTGCCGCTATTGGCCGCCTTCCTGGACGAACCATTCGACCCCAGCCCTTATGCGCCGGTGAGCCGGATGTTCTGGAACGAATTTTACCTGGACGTGACCCGAATTCCGGAACTGGCAAGTTGCCCACCGGCACAGGAATTATTAAATTCACCGGTGTTCCAGGCAGAAATTGAAGCTCTCGGCAAAGCACCCCTGGTAGACTATCGCCGGGGAATGGCCGTGAAGCGCAGAGCTCTGGAACTGCTGACGCAGTGTTGTTTCACAGGAGAGTCCGCTAGATTGGCCGAACTGCGCCGCTGGGCGGCGCTAAACCCGCAAGCACAGGACTACGCCCGCTTTCGGGCGGCCATCATCCGACAGCGCTCGGTATGGACACAATGGCCGGAACGGTTGCGCAGCGGGGACCTAAAACAGGGTGACTTCGACCCGGAAGCAGAGCGCTACCATTTGTACGTGCAGTGGATAGCCCACCAACAGTTTCGCGAACTGGCGCTACGTGCCCGCAAGCACGGACCGGGGTTGTACCTTGATTTCCCGCTGGGTGTCCACGGCAGCGGATATGACGTGTGGCGTGAGCGCAATGCTTTCGCCACCGGGGCGACCTGCGGAGCACCGCCGGACCGACTTAATACAGGGGGGCAAAACTGGGGATTTCCGCCCCTGCATCCCGATGGGCTAAGACAGCAGGCCTACCGCTATTTTATCGCCGGTCTGCGCCACCACCTCCGGCATGCTGGTGTACTGCGGCTGGACCACGTGATGGGAATGCACCGGCTTTTTTGGATCCCCGCGGGGCTGCCGGCTGGCGAAGGGGTATACGTACGCTATCCGGCCGAGGAATTTTACGCCATATTGACCTTGGAATCCCGGCGCCACCGGACTTTGCTGGTGGGCGAAGACCTGGGTACTGTTCCCGAGAGTGTTCGGACAGCCATGTCTAAAAACGGGCTCAGCCGCATGTACGTACTGCCTTTCGAATTCCAGCCGGTTCCCCGCCGGAGTCTGCGCCCTGTCCCCGCCGGCTCCCTGGCCTGTTTGAATACCCACGACATGCCGACTTTTACCACCTTCTGGCGGCAAAGCGAACCAGCCACCCGGGCAGCCCTGGCCAGGTTCCTGTACCACCGGGGTCTACTACGGACACCAAAAGGCAACGTACAGGCCGTGCTTAAGGCTTGCTACAAGTACCTGGCCGCCGGGCAAGCGGGTATTGTGTTGATCAACCTGGAGGACCTGTGGCTGGAGATGGCGCCTCAAAACATCCCCGGCACCGGCCTCGAAAAACCCAACTGGCGGCGCAAAGCTCGTCGTGGTTTGGACGATTTAAACCGGATGCCGGGTGTGCTGGAAATGTTAAAAATGATTAACAAGTATAGAAAAAAGGGGACTAAGCAATGACAGGTAACGGTTATAATAACCCCGGTGCTGTATATCTGGGCAGTGGCCGCTGCCGGTTTATAGTTTGGGCTCCGCTGGCTGAGCATGTGGCTGTGCGGATTGTGGCACCCCAGGAACAAACCCTGCCCCTGCTCCGTAATAAACGAGGCTACTACCACGGAGTTTTTGAAGGGATCGAACCGGGCAGTCTTTACTTCTACCTGCTTGATGGAGAAAAGGAGCGTCCCGACCCGGCCTCACGCCACCAACCGGATGGGGTGCACGGTCCTTCCCGGGTGGTGGACAACGGCGCATTCACCTGGACAGACCAGTGCTGGTTCGCTCCGCCCCGGGACGAACTGATCTTATACGAACTGCATGTGGGCACCTTTACCATGGAGGGCACTTTTGACGCTATCATTCCCCGCCTTGACTCTTTAACGGAACTGGGCGTCAACGCGCTGGAGATTATGCCGTTGGCCCAGTTTCCGGGTCAACGGAACTGGGGTTACGACGGGGTATACCCCTTTGCCGTACAGTACTCGTATGGTGGGCCCGAGGGATTACAGCGGCTGGTGAACGCTTGCCACCAAAAAGGGTTGGCGGTAATCCTAGACGTTGTATATAACCATCTGGGACCCGAGGGCAATTACCTGGCTGAATTTGGCCCTTATTTTACCGACCGTTATACCACATCCTGGGGACCAGCCATCAATTTTGACGGGGAAGGCAGCGACGAGGTGAGACGCTTCTTCATCGCCAACGCCTTGTACTGGCTGACCGATTTTCACTTGGACGGTTTTCGGCTAGACGCCGTGCACGCCATCATGGACTTTTCAGCCCGGCCCTTCCTAGGAGAAATGAACGACGCTTTAAACAACCAAGGCGAAAAACTGGGCCGCAGGGTATACATGATTGCCGAAAGTGACCTCAACGATCCCCGGGTGATTCTGCCCCGGGTAATCGGAGGGTACGGTTTCGATGCTCAATGGACCGACGACTTTCACCACGCCCTACACAGTCTCCTGACCGGAGAACAGGACGGGTATTACCTGGACTACGGCAAACTGCGGCATCTGGCCCGGGCCTTCAACCACGGCTATGTTTATACCGGCCAGTATTCCGAGTACCGCGGGCGCAGTCATGGCAGCACACCCCGGCTATCCCTCGCCCGCCAATTTATCGTTTTTGCCCAGAACCACGACCAGGTGGGCAACCGTGCCCGGGGCAAGAGACTTTCCGCCCTGACTACCTTTGACGGATTAAAGCTGGCTGCCTGTGTGGTAATCCTTTCCCCTTTCGTCCCTTTAATTTTTATGGGCGAAGAGTATGGTGAGACGGCGCCCTTCCAATATTTCACCAGCCACCCGGACCAAGATTTGGCCGAGGATGTACGGGAAGGTCGGGAGCAGGAGTTCGCCGACTTCGGCTGGGAGGGCGAAGTGCCCGACCCGCAGAAAGCGGCCACCTTTTTACGCTCCCGGCTTAACCACCAACTGCGTGACCAGGACCACCACCGGGTGCTGTATCAGTTATACCGGAAACTGCTGCGGCTGCGCCGCGAGGTGCCGGCCCTGAAAGAACAAGACAGGGAGAACATGGAGGTGTTGGACAGGGAACCGGAAAAACTTCTGTTCATCCGACGTTGGAGCGGCACAGACCAGGTGTGCCTGGTGCTGTCCTTTAACCAGGCCGCTGCGGTCACCACCCTGCCCGTGCCTGCGGGACGCTGGCAAAGGCTGCTGGACACATCCGAGGAACAGTGGCTGGGGCCAGGCAGCACCGCGCCTGGTGAATTTGAATCACCGGGAACATTGGAAATTACGGTAGGGCCCAAACACTGCTTATTGTATCGACAAGTGTAAATGTTTGGTGCCAGGTGTTGCAAGTTGGATTTGTTGCAAGTTGAACAACTTGCAACAAATCCAACTTGCAACACCTGGCACCATAAAGGAGGATGACCGCCATGGATCGTTACCTTTGTGTGCACGGCCACTTTTACCAGCCGCCGCGGGAGAACCCGTGGCTGGAGGCGGTAGAACTGCAGGATTCAGCCCATCCATACCACGACTGGAACGAGCGAATTACTGCCGAGTGCTACGCGCCCAACACGGCAGCACGCATCCTAAACGAATGCGGCTGGATTAGGAACATCATCAACAACTACAGTAAAATCAGCTTCAATTTTGGGCCCACCCTGCTGGACTGGCTGGAATCGAATGACCCTGATATTTATCGGGCGATAATTGAATCCGATCGCGAAAGTATGAAGCACTTTTCCGGGCACGGCTCGTCCTTCGCCCAAGCCTATAACCATATGATTATGCCCCTGGCCAACCGGCGTGACAAGTATACCCAGGTAATCTGGGGCATCAGGGACTTCGAAAGCCGGTTTGGCCGCCGCCCCGAGGGGATGTGGCTGCCGGAAACCGCGGTGGACCTGGAGACTCTGGACATCATGGCCGAGTACGGTATCACCTTCACCGTCCTCACTCAGTATCAGGCCCGACGGGTACGCAAAATAGAAGGTGGTGACTGGCAAGAGGTGAGCACCAGGGGTATCGATCCCTCGATGTGCTACCGGTTAAACATTCCCACCTCGGGTCGGTCCATCAATATCTTTTTTTACGACGGGCCCATTTCCCAGGCCGTGGCCTTTGAGAAACTGCTCACCAATGGTGAACGTTTCGCCCACCGCCTGCTGGGCGGCTTTTCCGATGCCCGGCGCCGTCCCCAGTTGGTGCACATCGCCACCGATGGTGAAACATACGGACACCACCACCGCCACGGGCAAATGGCGCTGGCGTACGCACTGCAATACATTGAAGCCAACAACCTGGCGCGCATTACCAACTACAGTGAATTTATGGCGTTGCACCCGCCCACCCACGAAGTGGAAATTCATGAGCACACCGCCTGGAGCTGTGCCCACGGGGTGGGCCGGTGGCAGGGGGATTGCGGCTGTAACACGGGTATGCACGAGGGTTGGAACCAGGCCTGGCGCGCGTCGCTGCGGCACGCCCTGGACTGGCTGCGGGATACCCTGGCCCCAAGCTATGAGGAACGGGCCCACCAGCTTCTTAAAGACCCCTGGCAGGCCCGTAACGATTATATCGAGGTCGTGCTGGACCGCTCGCCTGAAAATTTGCACCGGTGGCTCACCACCCAGGCCACTCAACCGTTAAAGGAAGAAGAAAAGGTCACCGCGCTTAAATTGCTGGAACTGCAGCGGCACGCCATGCTGATGTACACCAGCTGCGGCTGGTTTTTTGACGAAATATCGGGCATTGAAACGGTGCAGGTGATTCAGTACGCCAGGCGGGTAATCCAACTGGCCCAAGACTTGTTCGATACCAATCCGGAGCCCGAGTTTTTGGCCATGTTAAAAGAGGCCAAAAGCAATATGCCTCAGCACCGGGACGGAGCTCATATTTACGAAAAATTTGCCACCCCGGCCATGGTAGACCTGCCCAAGGTGGGCGCCCACTACGCCATCAGTTCCCTGTTTAACGATTATGGACACCAAACCCCGATCTTTTGTTATACCGTAGACCGTCTGGACAACCGGATCCTGGAAGCAGGCAAATCAAAACTGGTTGTGGGGCAGGCCCGGGTTACCTCTGGGGTTACTCTGGAGTCGGCCCTGGTCAGCTACGGGGTCATCTACTTCGGGTACCACAACGTAAGCGGCGGTGTTCGGGAATTTTCCGGAGCAAATGAATTCAGGGAAATGGAACAGGGGGTCAGTGAGGCCTTTAACCGAGCCGACTTTCCCGCCGTAATCAATCTGCTTAATCATTATTTTAAAAACGGTAATATTTATTCACTGAAACAGCTTTTCCGAGATCAGCAGCGCAAGATTCTGGACCTGATCCTAACTTCCACCCTTTACGAATTGGAAGAGGATTACCGAAAAATATATGAACGCCATGCTTCATTGATGCTGTTCTTAAAGGACCTAAACATCCCCTTGCCCCAGGCTTTGGTATGTTCCGCGGACTTTTACCTAAACACCAGCCTGCGCCGTACATTCGCCCGCGATGTGCTGAACCAGGAAAAAATCAACAGTCTTTTGGACGAGGCGGGCGCCCTAAGCATCGAACTGGAAGACGAGGGTCTCAGTTATGTGCTGGAAAAAGCCATGGTTAAGTCGGCCGTAGATTTACAGGCCGATCCCGCTGACATCGCCAGGCTGGAGCTGCTATTGGCCATGACCGAATTGGCCCGGTCGCTGCCTTTTTACGTAGACCTCTGGAAAGCGCAAAATATTTACCACCGACTGCTACAGGATGTTTACCCAAATTATCGGGAGCAGGCAGAGCAGGGGGATGAAAACGCCCGCATCTGGTTAAACCGTTTCGATAACCTGGGTGAAAAACTGCAGATGGTAAGGGGCTCCTGAAATGGCAGAGCTACGGATTCCCTCGGCTACCTACCGGTTTCAATTCAACGGCGAGTTCAGCCTGAATGACGCCCTAACCCTGGTGCCGTACCTGCATCAGCTGGGTGTAACCGACATTTATGCTTCCCCCCTGCTGCAGGCCAGGGAAGGCAGCGGTCACGGTTACGACTTAGCGGATCCCACCCAGTTAAACAGAGAACTGGGTGGGAATGAAGCGTTCTTTAAACTAACCGAAGCCTTACGGCAGCGGGATATGGGGCTGGTGTTGGACATCGTGCCCAACCACATGGCCGCCGACGTCGAAAACCCTTGGTGGGCGGATCTGCTCCGGCATGGGCCTGAGTCACCCTATGCTTGCTACTTTGATCTCGACTGGCAGCCCATCCGACCCGGGATGGCCGGCAAAGTACTGCTGCCTATTTTAGGTTCACCCTACGGCCAGGCGCTGGAAAATGGGGAATTTACCCTGGTGCTAACAAAGAATGGCTTTGGAGTGCAGTACTACGGGACTATACTGCCTGTCAGGCCCGATTCATACCGCCAAATCCTGGCCCCTGGTCCCGTACCCCACGAGCTCGAGGAACTAGTAGCTAATCTGGACCAACTGCCGCCCTACAGCGACCCCGGGTACATGGCAGCATGGCTAAAAATTACAGGCCGGCTGTGGCAGCTTTACCAGACCAATTCAAAAACCAGGGCTCTAGTTGAGCAAGCTCTACTGACAATTAACGGCATCAAGGGGGATCCGGGCAGCTTTGCGCACCTGGACAAGCTACTGGCCGGGCAGCACTACCGTTTGGCGTTCTGGCGGACGGCAAACCGGGAAATTAACTACCGGCGGTTCTTTAGTATCAGTGAATTGGTATCGATGCGGGTTGAGGATGAACATGTTTTTGCAGCTACCCACGATCTGGTTATGCACCTGGCCCGGACTGGTCAGGTTTCCGGGTTGCGCATTGATCACATCGACGGGCTGCATGATCCGAAGGCTTACCTTTGCCGACTCCAGGAACGCCTGACCGGTTCGGGAGAGCACCCCGGCTTTTACGTGGTGGTGGAAAAAATTTTGGCGGGTAAGGGAAGGGGACACACCAAAGCGGTCAGGGGACACACCTTAGATTTGGGGTCAGAAAAACTTTGGGGTCGAGGAATGTCCCCAATGATGGAGTCAGAGAAACTTTGGGGGCGAGGAATGTCTCCAATAATGGGGTCAGAGCTTTGGGGCCAAAGAATGTCCCCAATGTATGAGGAAATTCCCGAGGAGTGGCCGGTACACGGCACCAGCGGGTATGATTTTCTCAACCTGGTCAATGGGCTGTTCGTACACGATGCCGGACTGGGCGAGTTGTCTGGCATATACCGCCGCTACGGCGGCTCGGCGGCTTCATTTGAGGAGACGGTGTACGGCCTTAAAAAGCGGGCCATGGCGGATTTATTTGGCGGAGAAATGCGCACCCTGGCCAAAATGCTGGGTCGCCTGGCAGAACAGGACCGGCACGGCCTCGACCTGACCCTGGACCAACTGGAGGAAGCCATGGTGGAGGTAATCGCCTCTTTCCCGGTCTATCGCACCTACACAAGCAGTTTGACAGTGACAGCCCAAGACCGAGCGTATATAGAACAGGCACTGGCTTTAGCCTTGCAAAGGAACCCCGGCATCGCCCGGGCCAGCAGCTTTCTACGCCGGGTGATGCTACTGGAATGCGGGGATAACCAACCCGAGGAACAGCGGCAGGCCTGGCTGCAGTTTGTAATGCGCTGGCAGCAGTTCACCGGCCCGGTTACCGCCAAAGGGGTGGAAGACGCAGCTATGTACGTCTACAATCGGCTGCTCTCCCTTAACGAGGTCGGCAGCGAGCCAGATACCGCAGTAGTATCGGTGGCTGAATTCCACCGCATCAACCGGAACCGGCTGGAGCGCCATCCTCATACCATGAACGCTACATCCACCCACGACACCAAGCGCAGCGAGGACGTGCGTATGCGCATCAACGTGCTGTCGGAAATTCCCGCCCTGTGGGCTGAGCGCTTAGAATCGTGGCGGTGCTGGAATGACAGACATAAGCCTGCACACTACAGCCGCCCTGTACCCGGCGGGAATATGGAACAGTTCATTTACCAGACCCTGGTAGGGGCCTGGCCTCTCCATACAAAAGAGGTTTCCGATTTTAAAAAACGGTTATCAGGCTACCTGGTCAAAGCAGCCCGGGAAGCCGGGATTCACACAAAATGGCTTCAGCCTGACGAGAACTATGAAAAGGCGCTGGTGCGGTTCACCATATCCATCCTGGAACCCGGGCAGGGAAACCTGTTTTTACCTGATTTTCTCCGGTTCCAAGCATCGGTTGCGTACTACGGTGCCCTGGGCTCGCTGGCTCAGGTATTATTGAAGGTTACCTCCCCGGGGGTGCCTGACTTTTACCGGGGCACCGAACTCTGGGACTTTAGTCTGGTGGACCCCGACAACCGGCGCCCGGTGGACTTCAAGGCCCGGTCCGAAATGCTAGCCCGGATCCAAGAGCGGGAAGCAGGCGGAAAGATGGCACTTACAGTACTGGCCCGGGAAACACTAGACTCCTGGCCGGACGGTCGGGTCAAGCTGTTCCTGGTTTACCGAACACTGCAGTTTCGCAGAACCCGACCCGAAATTTTTACCCGCGGCGAATATATCCCACTGGAAACATCAGGTCCTGGTGCCGGGCACGCCTGTGCATTTGCCAGGCATACCGGCGAAAGCTGGGCCCTGGTGGCGGTACCCAGGCTGACTGCGCTGTTGCGGACGGGCGACGGCAGTTCACCCCATTTTGGTAACCTGAACAAGAACAAACCGGCGGGCGAACCGCCCGGTTTTATTCACCCCCTGGGTGAGGAAACGTGGGGCAACAGCATCCTCGTGTTGCCCGAAGAAGCACCCGGCCTGTGGCGGAACGTACTCACAGGCGAAACCCTCACAGCCGAAGCTGGCCCGGGGATGAGTGCTCCACCAGGCCGCAAAGTACTGCCGCTGGCTTTAGTATGGCAGCATTTCCCCGTGGCGTTGCTGGCCGGAGCTTAAGGGGCAGGCAAAAAGGGGACAGGCTACTTTTTTCGGTTTTTGAAAAAAGTTGCCTGTCCCCTTTTTGTGCCACAGGAACGGCCTACCAGCGAGGGTACTGAAAAAGTCAATTAATATGGAAAATAGACAAGCGTAGCGAAGAATCTAAGTATTTAAGCGGCTTTAGAGATTCTCCATTGCACTTCGTTTCATTCAACATGCCACACCTGGCATCATTGCGGCCAGCATGCCAATCCACCGCTCCAGGTACACCGGCATAATGAAATTGCGTCTTACCATCTCTTGGGCAGACCGGCCTATGAAAGCAGCCAGTTCGGGATCCTTCAGCAAGCGCACCACGGCCTCGGCTACAGCCTGGTCACCGCTGGCCGCCAGGCCAGTTTCCTCGTGAAGTACCTGGATGCGGATGCCACCTACAGGAGAGGCTACCACCGGGCGACCCTTCCACATGGCCTCGGTAACGGTGAGACCAAACCCTTCGCGTACCGATTTCTGCACCACCACGGCGGCCGACCGCTGCAGCACGTTTATTTCCAGGTCGGCGGTGGGGGCAAGTTCCAGGACCATGATACCGGGGTCCCCGTCTGCTTCCCGGCGTACTTCTTGCAGCACCTGTATGCCCTCGGGATCATCACCGGCACCGCCGCCCGCCAGGACCAGACGACAGGGCACCTGCTCCCGCACCAGCTTGAAGGACCTGATTACACCTACTGGGTCCTTTAACCGGTCAAAGCGGGAAACCTGCACTACCAGGGGCAGATCATCGGGCACCCCCAGGCGGGCCAGGATGGCGCAGCGCTCCTCTTCGGGCACGTCCCTGTTCTTTTCGCTCAGGGGGTCTATGGCCGGGGGCGTCACATGCACCCGGCTGCCCAACTCCTTTACGTATTCGGGCAGGTGGTAAATCGCCACATCGCACCGAGCAGCGTAGTCCCGTAGAAAATTCCACAACCTGCGATCCACGTCCACCGGGTCGATGTGGCAATACCAGATCCAGTGTCCCAAGTGGTCCGGGCGAATTTCAGCCAGGCCTAAGGGCTGCTGGTCATGCAGAATCACAAAATCGGCGGCGGCGTCCACCAGATCGAAATTCTGCCTGGATACCTCCCGATAAGTATCGAACATGAACTCATTTATTTCCACGGGCAGGCCGTGAAATGCGTTGTGGAAGGTCTTGGTGATGAAAAAAAACTCATCAGTGCCCCGCAGCACGTCCCAGCGGGGGACCAGCCCCACGTCCTCCATCAGGGGCACCAGTCTTTTCAGTATCTCCGCCACCCCACCGCCTACCGCCGCAGAGTTGATGTGTTGAACCACGCTACCCTGTAGTGGCGCGGCCAATTCCCTGATGGCCTCCACCCGCTCCGAACCGATAATGGGTTGGTAATCTTCAAGTTTAACCAATTGGCCTGTCTCCTTTCGACGATTCCAAGTTGCCTGTCTTATTTTCCCTGAGATTGCTTCATATCATACGGAAACAAACAACCAGCATCCCTTGCTTCCCCCTTTTGCTTTGACTGAATATTGATAATTGCGCAATAGACAGGACTATCCTATAATAGTTGTCAATACAACTTTTTAACAAAGCTCAATCAATCAGGAGGTAATTGTGACGGAAAAAGCAATCCAATCCAGCCAGAAGGTTCCTTTATGGACTCGGGACTTTATTCTAATCTGCCTGGCCAACCTCACCATTTTTCTCGGTTTCCAAATGCTGCTGCCCACCCTGCCCGTGTACGTAAAACACTTGGGCGGGGACGAAGCGATGGCCGGTTTGGTGATCGGCGTGTTCACCGTTTCAGCTGTATTAATCAGGCCCTTTGTGGGCATGGCTCTGGATATTTACGGCAGGAAGGTTATTTACTTGGTCGGCCTGCTAATTTTTCTCCTCTCCTCCCTGGCCTATAACTGGGTCCCCACCGTGGCGATGCTGCTGGCTATCAGGTTTATCCACGGCTTTGGTTGGGGCGCAGCCAGCACCGCCGGTGGCACTATTGCCACCGACGTGATTCCCAAACAGCGACTGGGTGAAGGGATGGGCTATTACGGCCTGGCCACCACCCTGTCTATGGCTGTCGCCCCGGCGGCGGGCCTTTATATTATCGGCAGCGCCAGTTTTACCACCCTTTTTGTAATTTCCGCGGCTTTTGGGTTGGCCACCTTTATTTTGGGTTCGTTAATTCATTACGAGAAAATCGCCGGTGACGGCCAGCGGGGCACCCTGTATGAACGATCTGCTTTGCGCCCTTCACTGGTGATGTTTTTTGTGACCACCACTTACGGTGCTGTGGTTTCCTTTATTGCCCTTTACGGGGCTCAGAGGGGTATAGTCAACATTGGCATTTTCTTTACCATATACGCGGTGGTACTGACTTTAATCCGCCCTGTCGCCGGAATATTGGTGGATCGCAGGGGTTTCAACGTAGTGGTTATACCGGGTATTATTTGCATCGGCGTGTCCATGCTAGTATTATCCCAAGCGCAAACATTGCCGATGTTTTTACTGGCCGGCGTTATTTATGGGGTCGGCTTCGGCTTGGTGCCGCCCGGCATGCAGGCAATGGCGGTAAAAAATGTACCCCCCAACCGGCGGGGAGCGGCCAATGCCACTTTCTTTTCTTCCTTTGACCTGGGTATCGGTATCGGAGCCACAATGTGGGGGGTTGTTTCCAAGCTTACCGACTACTCCCTGATGTACCTACTCGCCGCCATCCCGGCCCTGGTGGCTCTGGTGGCCTATATAATGCTCAGCGATAGGGAACCTCAAGGTCAGTCAAAGTAAAAACTAGCCTGTCCCCTTTTTACTTTAGCTGACTATTGGTCTACCGAAGAGTGCGGGTGAGATAACACACATAAACGCGGGTTGCAAAATGTTAAAGCTTTGATACAGCCATTTAAAACCCCACAGGGAGCCGATACAATGTTTTGATTAAATCAGTTAATCTGCTAATATAGTATGAGGGTTAAGAATATAAGTTAAAAGGGCAAAACTAAAAGCTTAGTATAACGCCTTAAAGGGGATGGATAAGTTACTATGGATGACGGCATGTCATTCAGTATGATCACCGCGCTGCAAATATTGCTGGCCCTGTTCTTAATATTATTGAACGGTTTATTTGTGGCAGCGGAATTTTCATTTGTTAAAGTGAGACCCACGCGGCTGGCCCAGTTGGTGGACGAAGGCAACCGGATGGCCAAAATCGCCCAGTGCTGCATTAATAACATCGACGCCTACCTATCCGTGTGCCAGTTGGGTATTACCATCTCCAGCCTGGGGTTGGGCTGGTTGGGCGAACCGGTAGTGGCCAGGTTGTTGGAACCGCTGTTGCACCTGGCGGGCGTCAATTCCCCGACAGCAACCCACTCCATATCATTCATTATCGCCTTTTCCTTGGTGACATTCATGCATGTTGTATTTGGGGAACTGGTACCCAAGTCTCTGGCCATTCAGCGGGCTGAGGCTGTCACCCTGTGGTTGGCTATGCCTATGCGAGCGGCTTATTTCGTTTTCTACCCTGGAATTATTGTGTTCAATGGTACCGCGAACCGGATTCTACGCCTTGCGGGAATCAGGCCTGCCAGCGAACACGAAGAAAGCCACAGTGAAGAAGAGCTGCAAATGCTGGTATCAGAAAGTTATCGCGGTGGCCATTTGGACAAGGAAGAGTGGCGCCTGCTGCAAAACGTGTTCGATTTCGAGGACAAAGTTGTCCGGGACGTCATGGTGCCCCGGCCCGAGGTGGTATACCTGGACCTGAGCAAGAGCCTGGATAAGAATATTGAAACCGCCCGGTTATCCGGCCACACCCGTTTCCCCTTATGTGACGGCGACCGGGATAACGTATTGGGTTTGATTCACATCAAGGATCTATTCCGCTTGAACGATGAGACCGGATTGAACGAGTTGCGCCGCAACATCATGCCGGTTCCCGAAGGAATGCCCCTGGATCAACTAATGCATAAGTTCCAGCAAAAACACCAACATATGGCCTTGGTGGTGGATGAATACGGCGGCACCGCCGGTATCATCACTATGGAAAATATACTGGAAGAACTTGTGGGTGAAATTCAGGACGAATTCGACGAGGAGCAGCCGCAAGTTCTACCCGAGAATGAAAATACCTATCTGGTAGATGGTCGATTCCTTTTGGAAGAGGCGGCTGAGGTATTCAACCTGCCAGTGGATGACGAGGAAGAATACGACACCCTGGGCGGGTATATGTTCGGCCGGTTGGGCAAGCGCCCCCGGGTGGGCGATGTTGTTGAACTGCCCGGTTATAAGCTGGAGGTGGCGGAAATGCACCGTCTGCGTGTGCGCCGCATCAGATTGCGGGTATTAAACGATGACACTGCACAACAAATAAGCATAGCTGGTTAATCAAAAAAAGGGGACAGGCTAGTTTTTACTTTAACTGACCTTTACCAATAAAAACACAAAAGGGGATAGGCAACTTTTTCAAAAAACGAAAAAGCAGCCTATCCCCTTTTTTAGAGATTCTTCATTTCACTTCTTTTCATCCCAAAACTACACGGAGCTAGTTTTTTTCAGTACCCTCGCACCTTTTTTAAGCCGGTGCGCGCATGTATTTAATCTTATTCAGCACCTGAATTACCACCAGGGTCGCCAGGGAAGCAACTGTTGCCATGATGACATTGGAGACATCCAGGGGTAGGGGTACCGTTTGTAGCACCCGGTTTAGCAGCGGTTGGTATACCGCTAAAAACTGCAGTCCCAGCACCAGCACAATAGCCCCCCATAGCACCGGGTTGTTAAAAAGGGTACGGTCAAGGCGTAATATACCCCATCCTGAGCGAAGCAAAGGATCTTAATATCTTTCACTTCGCTCAAAATGGCATTGTAATTTTTATTAACTGTCAGTGCCAAGTCAGCGGCATGGGTTTCTATTCATTTATAGTGTAGTAGCATCTTTTTGGCGTGACTACTTTCCCTTCTTTCTTTAGTGCTTTTATAGCTTTATCAACTTCTTTTTTGTCAATACCTGCCATTTCTGAAATATCCCCCGCTTTTAGGGGTTCAGGTGAATTTTTTAAGGTTTCCAAAACCATTTCATTTGTACTCATTGTTCACACCTCTGTTTTTTTGCATCTATTGTACATCAACTATCATCAATATAAAAGTTTTTGACACATATTAAGCCGGTTCGGACATGAACCGGAAGCGATTCAGCAACTGGATGATCAATAGGGTGGACAAAGTGGCCACCGTGACAGTGATTAGCTCACCAGCGCCCAGCGGTACCGTTTGCAGCACTCTGTTCAACAGCGGCTGGTAAACCGCCAGGGCTTGCAGCGCCAGTACCAGCACTATGGCACCCCAGAGCACCGGGTTGGAAAACACCGTGCGGTCCAAGCGCAGTATTCCGCCGCCCCGCACATTAAACACATGAAAAAGCTGTACCGCCGCCAGGGTGACGAAGGCCACGGTCCGGGCCATGACTACGTCATTGGTGGTATTGAGCACGTATATATAAGCAGCCAGGGTACCCAGGGCCAGCACCACTCCCTGAATTAGTATGCGCAATTTGAAACGGTTGGTAAGGATAGCCCGGTCGGAGTCCCGGGGTGGGCGACTCATGATGCCCCGTTCCGCCGGTTCCCAACCCAGGGATAAGGCTGGAAATACATCGGTGACCAGGTTGAGCCATAGTATCTGCAATGCCACCAGAGGTAAAGGTATACCCAGAAGTAAAGCCATGAAAATAACAATAATCTCGCTTAGGTTACAGGAGAACAGGTATTGGATGAATTTGACGATGTTATCAAATATTACCCGCCCTTCTTTCACCGCCTTGATAATGGTGGCAAAATTATCATCGGTAAGGACCATGTCGGCGGCCTCCCGGGCCACCGGGGTGCCCTCAATGCCCATGGCGATGCCGATGTCGGCTTCTTTAAGGGCCGGGGCATCATTAACCCCGTCGCCGGTCATGGCCACTACTTGCCCCTGCTTCTGTAGCGATTCTACGATGTCCAGTTTGTCTTCGGGGTTAACCCGAGCGAAAATGCTAGTGTGGGCCAGTTCATCCGAAAACTCGGCCATGGACATGGCGTGCATCGCCGCGCCGTGCATCGTCCGGCCGGGAGGCAAGCCCAGCCGCTTACCTATGGCTTTTGCCGTTTCGGGTTGATCACCGGTAATCATGATCGTGCGGATGCCCGCCCCGCCGGCCTCGGCGATGGCTTGGCCAGCTTCCTGCCGGGGCGGGTCGGCAATGCCGGCCAGACCCAGCAGTACCAAATCATGGTAAGCTTCTTCCTCGGTGGATTGCACAGAGCGATAGGCCAGGGCCAGCACCCGCAGGCCACGCTCGGCCATGTGGTCGTTGGCTGTGGTAATCATTTCCCTTGCCGCGTCATCCAGTGGCAGGATTTGCCCGTTTTGCAGCATCCCGGTGCAGTTGGCCAAGATCACCCCGGGAGCTCCCTTGGCCATCAGTAGCTGTTCGCCCCCGGGCATACGGTAATAAACGGCCATTCTTTTTTCCTCGGAGTTAAAGGGTATCTCCTTTAATTCCTTATATTCACCATGTCTGCCCGCTTCCGGGTCAAAACCTCCTTTTAAAGCTGCCACCACCAGGGCGCCCTCGGTGGGATCGCCCACTACGTCCCATTGCCCCGTCTCATTTTTATTAATGGCAGCGTTGCTGGCCAGGGCCCCGGCTTTAAGGAACAGTTCCAGGTCGCCCCGCACCTCTTCCCGGTGGTCTCCGTCATTAAATCCCCCTTCGGGACGGTAGCCGCTGCCGGTGACATTAACGGTGCGGCCCCCCAGCCAGATTTCCTCCAAGGTCATCTCGTTTTCCGTCAAGGTGCCGGTTTTGTCGGTACAGATGATAGTGGTTGAACCCAGCGTTTCCACTGCCGGCAGCCGGCGAATAATGGCGTTTTGCCTGGCCATGCGGGTCATGCCGATGGCCAGGGTAATGGTAGCCACTGCCGGCAATCCCTCGGGCACGGCAGCGATGGCCAGGGCGATGGAGGTTTCCAGGATTTCCACCACCGGCCGCCCCAGGGCAATACCCACCAGCGCCATGAAAGCGGCAATGCCCAGGCTGATACCGGCCAGGGATCGGCCCAGCACAGCCAGGCGCTTCTCCAGTGGCGTGTCTTCCTGCCCCGCATCCTCCAGCAGCGCCGATATGCCACCCATTTCGGTAGCGTTGCCGGTGGCGGTAACCACTGCCCGGCCGTTACCCCGCACCACCATAGTGCCCATGAACACCATGTTCACCCGGTCCCCCAGCGCCAGGGAAGCATCATGCAAAGTGGAAGTCTTTTTATCCACAGGCAGCGATTCTCCGGTAAGTGAGGCTTCTACCACCGCCAGATTCTCGGCCTCGAACAGGCGCCCGTCGGCGGTGATGCGGTCTCCTTCCTCCAGCAGCAGCACATCGCCCGGGACCAGCTGGGTCGCATTCAGTTCCATAATCCGGCCGTTCCGGACCACCTTGGCGGTGGCCACCACCATTTCCTTTAACGCTTCCATGGCCCGTCCGGCCCGGTGCTCGGTAATAAACCCAAACGCAGCGTTTAACAAAATTACAACAACTATGGCCGCCGCCTCAACGTAATCCCCCAGCGCCAATGATATCAACGTGGCCGCCACCAGCAGCACTATAATGATGTTGCGAAACTGGTTGACCAGGATTACCCAGGGCGACACGCCCCCGTGTTCCTGTAGCCGGTTCTCACCATATTTTTGCAGCCTATCTGCGGCATCGGTACCGCTAAGCCCGTTTTCCGGGTCGGCTCCCAACTGTTCAATTACCTGCGCGGTATCCATCACATGTGCTTCTTTTATATTCATTAGACTATCCTCCGCAGTGCTGATATGTGCTATTATCATTACCTGTCGGAAGATCTTCAATGCAAAGAAAAGGGGTCTATTGACGGCGCCGAATGATATAGATGGTCAGGGCCAGCAGGCCAAGACCCAGGGTCAAAATGGAAAACTGGGTGCCACTGAGGAATTCCATGGCTGTGCGGCCATAAGCCATAATCACGACGGCTTCCAAAAAAAAACGTGCCGCCCGGCCCAAGGTGGACCAAAATAGCAGTTTGACCAGGGACATGCTCAAGATCCCGGAGGCTATGGTAATCAGCTTGAAAGGTATTGGGGTAAATGAAGCCAGTAATACCGCCATTACACCGTGGTTGCCGATAAATTGTTCGGCCCGGTTAACCTTCGCGGCGGCAAAGAAACGGCACATCAGCGGCCTGCCGCATTTGTGCCCAAGGCTGTAACCGACAACTGCTCCCGCTACAGATGTGCCGGTGGTTATTAACGCCAGCCACAGGGCGCCGGATGGATTAAGAAGACTTAGGGGTATCAAAACAACCTCCGGCGGTATGGGGCTGATAAAGGAGTCCAAAAAGGTTACCAGAATCAGCCCCCAAACGCCGTACTGCTCCGCTGCTGCCACCAGTACTTCCTTTATGATGGACACAAGCGCGATTATACTCGCATGGAGCGTAGTTTTTCTACCCGTTCCTGGATAGGTGGGTGGGTGCTAAAAAGCCGGGCCATGGTCTTCCCGGACAGTGGGTTGACAATAAACAAGTGCGAAGTGGCGGGATTGGTCTGCATAGGTATACGCTGCGCCGCTGATTCCAGCTTCAGCAACGCGTTGGCCAGCCCTTCGGACGAGCCGGCAATCTGGGCACCGGTGGCGTCAGCCGAGTATTCCCGGGACCGAGAAATAGCCATCTGGATGACCATGGCCGCCAGCGGTGCTAAAAAGGCCATAATCAAACCACCAATCAGGCCGCCACCCCCTTCGTCATCACGGCCCATACCGAATATAGCTGCCCACTGGAAAGCATTGGCCATCATGGTAATAGCACCGGCCAGCGCCGCTGCAATGGTACCCACCAGTACGTCACGGTTCTTGATGTGGGCCAGTTCGTGGGCCAGCACACCTTCCACCTCGGTGCGAGTTAAAAGGCGCATGATCCCCTCGGTTACCGCCACCGCTGCATTGGCCGGGTTGCGTCCCGTGGCGAATGCATTGGGCTGAGCAGACGGGGTTACATATAGTTTGGGCATGGGGATACCAGCCCGTCTGGAGAGACGGCCAATCATCTCGTAAAGCTCGGGTGCCTCGGCCCGGGTGACCGGGTACGATTTGGTCATCTTGATGGCAATCTTATCACTATAAAAGTAGCTGAAAAAATTAAGCGCCATGGCGATTACAAAGAACATCATCGCCCCGGAAGGACCGAATAAAACTCTGCCCAACATTACCAGCAGTACAGTCAGGCCGCCCATTAAAAGCCATGCTTTCATTGTATTCATTGCTTAACCCAACCTCCCTGTAAAAACTTTAGAATTGATTAAAGGTATAAGTTGATTTCGTTAATGTAAAGCATCAGTGACTGGAATACCGTCATACTCTGCAGCATGATCTTGTTTCGCAACCGGACAGTCTGGGCTTCGTTTAGTCCCTCTACGCTGCCAGGCTGCAGTTGAACAAGCTGTTTTTCAAGCTGTTTAAGCTGCCGGCGGAGCAATTCCACGTTAATTTTATTTCTTTCCGTCCCGGGAACCGGTAGGAAATTATCATCATCCAAAATGCCTAACTGCTTCTTAATCTCTTCCAAGGTAAAACGGCTGATCTTCATACTTTCGATCATTTTTAAGCGCACCAGCGTTTCACCACCGTAGTAACGGTAATTACTCTCAGATCTTACCGGCCTCAACAGTCCCAAGGTGGTATAGTAATCTATAGTTCTTTTGCTAACCCCCGCCAACCTGGCGATTTCGCCAATTTTATATCTCATCATCGCCCCATTGGTTACACCACCTCAAGAATATTATAACCTTATCGTTACAAACTGTACAGTCCTACGTTACAGTGTCTTTTGCTAAATTTTTATCCTGGCCTAGCAAATGTACGCAAGAATCAAAATTATTTAGCGGCTTAAAAGTTTTTCATTTCACCTCGTTCCTTTTAGCATGACACGGAACTAAGCCTATTGCTAATGTGCACATAATCAACCGAAGCCTAACCGGATAACCTTGTGTAAACATTAGACATTCCGGACATATCCACCCGGTTACGGATAGTCATTACATCGGTTGTGTAGAGACCATTTTCGACCATGCGCTTAAAATAAACCGAACCGGAAAAAGTAAATTTCTGTTTCAGGCCGTCTCCCGCCTTGACTTGGTCGTTAACAAAAGCTATATAATCGCCACTAGCCAGGGTTGTTGGTATTTCCAATAAATTTTGCCCCAGCGTCAAACGCACCGCGTTGTGTCCGGCCAGGGCCCCCGTGACTATCGCCTCGGTGTGACCCACCATGGGACCAGCCTTTTCTCCGGCACAGAACAGGTTGGTCAAGCCCTCAACCTTTAATGAGTTATCCCGGGGCGATAGAGCCATATACCTGATGGAGTTACCCACGCCGCCGGCATAGGGGTCTTCAAAACGGGCACTCTCAAATCCCGGCACCTGCCTGAGCATGTCCAGTGGATAAGTGGGCGACATAAGCTTGGCGTGCCCAGTATCGAGTAGGATGATGTTTTCTGTAAAATCTGTTAATGCATATTGTTGGCAGGCCTTCTTGGTTAGAATATTTTTGCCCTTGCGTAATGTCGCGGGCACGGGGATAACCACCACACCTTGCTTGTTTAATTGATCCAGAATACTCTTATCCAGAGACTCCTTGTTAAGTTTACAGGACCCGCTCATGGCCCCCGGGGAGCCATCGGCTTTGCAGCCCATGTATTCCTGGACCCCGGCCTGGCCGGCTAGGCTTACCCGACCGCCGAAGGTAATGCAGCGCAAAATGCACATTGCGCAACCGTTCCCGTACTTGGCGCAGTTACCCATGGGACCAGCGCTGCCGGTGGCGTCGATAAACACGTCGCCTTCAATTTGTGCACCTGAATCCAGCACCACCGCCTTAATCTGCCCGTCTCCCATGACCACGTTCCCAACCCGGCTATGGGTATGAATTTTGACTCCCTTTTTAAGCAGCATTTTTTTAGTGCAGGATTCTATTTTGGCCACATCGTACAATGTGGCGTGTTTATGACCCGGAAAATCGATGTTCCTGTGCCTGACGGTCATTTCTACGGCCATGAAAATGTCGCCCAGACCCATAAAAATAGCTTCTTCGGTAGCGGTAAACCGACCGTTATTGCGCATTATTCCCCCCACGAGGCCGGTCCCCAGGAGCATGTCCGTACGTTCCAGCAAGGTTACATCCGCTCCGGCCTGGACTGCCGCCACGGCAGCCCCGGTGCCGGCCCAACCGCCGCCTGCTATTACAACCTTTGCCATAGGGCAACCCCCTTACTTATATTATGCCAACTATTACCAAACCAGCTGTTTATTATTACTTATGTATAGAACCTTTAATGTGTGCAAAATTGTTTAATTTAAAGGATCAATGTTTATTTTTTGATTAGTCACGTTCGGTAATACACTATAAAAAAAAGCCAGCCCATTTCTCGTTCAGGAAATTGGGTTAGCTTTTTATTTATAGCCATTATAGAAGTCAGCCGATTTACTTTTACGTTTTGGGTTTATTTTTTGCGTTCAGTCCTTGCCAGTACTTTTCCACGTCGGAGATGAGACTGTCAATATGTTCAACCATGGCCTGTTCGGATTTTTCCGGGTCCCGGCTTATTATGGCCCTCAATATCCGAACGTGTTCCACGGCCATTGCACCTTGGACTTCTTTACGAATGTATTCCAGAATGGCCGTCATTTGTCTGCCCTGGCGGATCAGGTCCAGAGCTGCAGCCAGCACTTTATTCTTTGCTGCCGTGGCAATAAGCCGGTGAAAAATCAGGTCCTGTTCAGCAGACATCTCATTTCTTAAGGAAAGTTGTTCCTGTTCATGCAGCACCGCTTCCAACTGTTTTATTTCATTGGCGGTGGCATTTAGCGAAGCCAATCTGGCCAATTCCCTTTCGATAGCCCGTCTAGCTGCAAGCATGTCAATAAGGTCTTCCCGCCGGGTGGAATTTAATAACTTTAATAACCGGGAACTATTGACGCTCTGTTGACTGGCGATATTGACCCTTTCAAGGGTTTTACGGCCTTGCTCGGTGATTTGACGGCCTTTAAAACCCAGTTTTTCAGTCAAATCCTTCATATCCATATCGCAAAGCATCCTGCCCACGGTGGCCTCGCTGAGATTAAAGCCCCGCTGCAATAAAAGTGCCCTAAGTTGACCGGAGCCCATCGGTTTGGTTTCTCGACATAGTATCTGAAGGATTTCCGCTTCATGCTTTTTTATATCGTTCATAAGTATACTCCTGTTATAAAAACAAACTATTACACCATTTCTCTTGTAACACAATTCTTTAAATTATGCAAGCAAACATGACAGACTATTGACTACTTGTTTACTCAGACTCCCCAACCATTACATTCAGTTTTATTTTAAACACATCCATAAAAGTACTTCAGTATGATGGAAGCCATAGTCTCCTTCGATTCGGCCACTAGTGTCTAAACTTATTTCACATCTCTTTTGCGGGTTGACCAACCGCAAAGATCATAAACAATTCAGTAAGCAAAATAGGCCTCAACAAATTGAAAAAAAGCAAATATTATAGCAACGATAGCCCAGAGGCCGGTAAGTGCTTTAGCAAGAACTAGACCCACCAGCAATATTCCTATCGCCGTTCTAATTATTCTATCAATGTTACCAAGATTTTGTTTCCAATTCAAAACCAACCTTGCCACCTCTTAATTACTAGCATTTTAAAAATTGTTACAGCCTAGTTATAATCCCCACAACAAAGCTTATCTATAAACTTTAATACAACTAATCCCCCCTGCCGCAACGAGCCAACTTATCTTTTATCTATCAAATAAATTTTCATGATTATACTGTTAACTCAGTAAGTGGTACAGCGTCGTGTCATTGCTATGAATCCAACCACTGTA
>JAENYQ010000012.1 GCA_016841675.1 Desulfotomaculum sp. | reverse complement strand
TCCTTCCTCGAAGAGAAAGGACACCCGGCGCTGACCATGGATCCACTGATGTAATTATTAGGTAAGTAATTTATTTGCGAGTTTTAGGAACACTAAAGGCGGAATCCTAAGGAACTAAAGACAAAAATAATGGGGACACACCTCCGTGAACGATGGAGGTGTGTCCCCAACCAAAGGGTTCTGCCCCCCCCCGGTGTTCTATGTAAGTTCTATATAAAGGTAAGGGGAATGTCCCTAACTTATACAAGGTTTCAGCGAAAGGAGTTTGGAGTAATGGGTTTAACAGGTTTAGCGATTTTTAAACAGCTCCCGAAAACTAACTGCAAAGATTGCGGTCAACCGACCTGCCTGGCGTTTGCCATGCAACTGGCCAGCGGCAAAGCCGCCCTTGATCAGTGCCCCCATGTCAGCGACGCTGCCAAAGAAGCCCTGGATTCAGCATCTGCACCGCCGATAGCCCTGGTTAAAATAGGCAAAGGCGAAAAAGAAGTGGCGTTGGGTAACGAGACTGTACTGTTCCGCCATGAAAAGCGTTTTGAATATCCAACGGGCATTGCCATCGCCGTTAAGGATACCGACGGTGATATCGCCTCCAAGGTAGCGGGCATTAACAAGCTGGTTTTCGACCGCGTAGGTCAAATTCACAGTGTTAACTTAGTAGCCGTAGTGAACGCTTCCGGCGACGGCGCCAAGTTTGCTGAAGCGGCCAAAACCGTTCAGGCTAATACTGAATTTCCGTTGGTTCTAGTCAGCGAAGATCCCGCCGCCATGGGTAGCGCGCTGGAAGCGGCCGGTGCCAATAACCCGCTTATCTGCGGCGCCAATGCTGCCAACCTGGAAGCTATGGTGGAACTGGCCAAGAAGTATGACGCTCCGCTGGTGGTTAAGGGCAATGGTCTTGAAGAGCTGGAATCCCTAGTGGAAAAAGCTGGTTACAAGAAACTGTTCCTTGATTCCGGCGCCCGTGAAGTAAACAAGGTTCTGGCCGACCAAACCCAAATTCGCCGCCAGGCCCTGAAAAAATTCCGTCCTTTCGGCTATCCGACCATTACCTTTGCCGACAATACCGATCCTATCCAAGCGGTTGTGGATGCCAGCGTTTATATCGCCAAGTATGCCGGAATCGTAGTGGTTGATTCTGCTGATCCCGCCGACTTACTGCCACTGATTACGCTGCGCCTGAACATTTACACCGACCCGCAAAAGCCCATCGCAGTGGAATCCAAGCTGTACGAGATTGGCACCCCGGGACCGGATTCACCTGTATTCGTGACCACCAACTTCTCCCTCACTTACTTTAACGTGCAGGGCGACGTAGAAAGCGGCCGGATTAACGGTTACATCCTGCCGGTGGACACCGACGGTATTTCCGTAATGACCGGTTGGGCCGCTGGTAAGTTTACACCTGAAAAAATTACCGAAATGCTGAACACCTCCGGCGTAGCGGATAAAGTATCGCACCGCAAGGTTGTTATCCCCGGCGGCGTGGCGGTCTTAAGCGGCAAGCTTCATGAACTGAGCGGCTGGGAAGTACTGGTTGGACCCAGAGAATCCGGCGGAATTCCGTCCTTTATCAAGCAGCGCTGGGGCGCATAAGCCAGAAGTAGTTTTAAATTAAACTTAAGCGAGTGTGGCCCGCAAACCTTTAGATTAATTATAACAGTTGTTATAACCAAGCCAAAGGAGGACCAATCTTATGGCATTTCATATAGCAGTTGCCGGCAAGGGTGGCACGGGGAAAACCACATTGTGCTCGCTGATTATCAGGCAATTGATCAAAGCGAAAAAAGGACCTATTCTGGCGGTGGACGCCGATGCCAATGCCAACCTTAACGAAGCGCTGGGCCTGGAAATTGAAGGGACCATCTCGGAGGTTTTAGCCAGGATTTACAATAACCTGGATCCACTGCCGGCAGGCATGACCAAAGACCAGTACGTGGCCTTTAAGGTGCACGAGTCCCTTGCCGAGGGAGAAAACGTTGACCTTTTGGTAATGGGCGGTCCCGAAGGGGCAGGTTGCTATTGTTACGCCAACAACATCCTGCGCGGGTTTGTGGCTGAACTGAGCAAAAATTACCCTTATCTGGTTATGGATAATGAAGCCGGCCTGGAGCATCTAAGTAGGCGTACAACCCAGAATGTCGACATACTTTTCATAACCAGCGATGCATCAGCGCGGGGCATTCGTTCGGCAGGCCGTATCCGCGAACTGGTGGAAACCCTTAATCTGGACATGAAGAAAATGTACCTGGTGGTCTCCAGAGTAAAAGAAGGTTCCATTGAAGCCCTAATGCCCGAAATAGAAAAAACCGGTCTAGAGCTGGTTGGTGCCATACCCACAGACGACCAGGTTATGGAATATGACCTACTTAGCAAACCACTGATCAGCTTACCTGATCAGTCACCAGCGGTGGCGGTGATTGACGATATCCTTAAAAAAGCTGCCATCGTGTAGCGGAAAAGGGACACACCTCTGATTATGGGTCGAGCTTACGGGTCGAGGAATGTCCCAACTTATGAAAAGGGACACACCTCAGCTTTTGGGTCAAACTTACAGGTCGAGGAATGTCCCAACTTATACCAAGCTTTCTAATGTAGAAAGGAGCGAAACAATGGCTGTTACGATAGCAAAAGAAAAATGGACCAGCAAAGTCGGAGAAATGGAACTGGGCACAGGGGCCAAGGCTATCAAAGTAGGCGGGGAAACCTCGCTGCCTTTCCTGCACTTTGAGGGTGAAATTCCCAACCGTCCGGTTTTGGCTTTAGAAGTATGGGATATGGAACCCACCGAGTGGCCCGACATTCTGAAAAAACCCTTTGATGGCGTACTGGCTGATCCCGTAGCTTGGGCCAAGAAAAACGTAGAATATGGTGCTGACCTGATTGCCATACGTTTTATGAGCGCTCATCCCGACTTTAAAGATGCCTCTCCCGAAGAATGTGCCGCTACTGCTAAAGCAGTGGCTGACGCTGTCGATGTACCTCTAGTGCTAATCGGCTGTGGTATTGACGAAAAAGACGCCGCGGTCATGGAAAAAGTTGGGGAAGCTTTAAACGGGAAGCAATGCCTGATTGGCTGTGCCACCGAGAAAAACTATAAAACAATCACCGCCGCTGCCATGGTTAACGGCCACAGCGTGATAGCGTCCAGCCCGCTGGACATTAACCTGGCCAAGCAGCTGAACATCCTAATGACCGAAATGAATCTGCCCACCAACCGCATCGCTATTGACCCGCTGGTTGGCGCGCTGGGTTACGGCATTGAATACGCCTACTCCATCATGGAGCGGGCCCGCATGGGCGCCCTGATGGGCGACAAAATGCTGGCTATGCCGGTTATCTGCTTTGTAGGCCAGGAAGCCTGGAAAGCCAAGGAAGCCAAGAGCCCGGATGAAGAGACTCCCGAGTGGGGCGCTCTGGACAAACGGGCCATCCTGTGGGAAGTTGTCACCACCACTTCCTTCGCTCTAGCCGGTGGTTCGATCTTTATCCTGCGTCACCCAGAGACCATTAAACACGTGAATACTCATTTTGCCAAGGTAATGGAAAGCAACGCCTATTAAAATATTACTTAAAAATACTATTTATTGTAAGTAAAGGAGGCTAAAAGCATGATTCTAATCGGCGAACGGATTAATGGAATGTTTAAAGATATCCGCGAGGGCATTTTGAACAAAAACCCGGAACCTATCCAATATTGGGCTAAACGCCAGTATGAAATGTGCGCCGGATTCCTTGATATCAACACCGGCCCCACTGTTGAAGCCGAAGATCAACCCGCTGTTATGGAATGGCTGGTCAAAATTGCCCAGGAAGCCGCGCAGCTGCCTTGCTGCGTTGACTCCACCAACCCGGCAGCCATCGAAGCCGGTTTAAAAGTACACAAGGGCAAAGCGATGATTAACTCCACCACTGCCGACCAGTGGAAAATGGACATCTATATTCCCATGGCTGCCAAATACAACGCCGCCATTATCGGTCTGGCCATGAACGAAAAGGGCGTGCCCAAGAGCGCTGCCGATCGGGTGGCCCTGGCCATGGAAATCGTGGTTAACTGCGATATGCACGGCGTGCCCATGGAAGACCTGTATATCGACCCGCTGATGCTGCCGGCCAACGTGGCCCAGGAACACGGTGTCGAAGTGTTGGAAACCCTGCGTCAAATCAAGACATTGGCCGACCCGCCGCCTCGTACAACCATGGGTCTGAGCAACTCATCCCAGGGCTGCACCAACAGGAAGCTGATTAACCGGACATTCCTGATTATGTCCATAGCCAACGGGCTGGATTCAGCTATTGCCGATGTTGATGATGATGATCTGCTTGATGCAGTGGCAGCAGCCAAAATCCTGATGAACCAAGACATCTATTGCGATTCGTTCCTAAAAACTTACCGTTCCAGGTAAATTAACGGGAAGACTAATACATGCCGTATTGGTTATGAAAAGGCGGCCCCCAAACCTCCTTTTCATAACCTCTAAGGGCGGTTCTTTTTATTTTATTCCAGCTATTTGACAGTAGGTTGGTTAGGGATTATACTGTGTTCAAGATGGGTATAAACCCTGTAATAGTGCATAAAACTAAGATTTTGCACCAAAAACAGCCGCTGAAGCGAACTAATTAATTGCAAAGTGAAACCAGTTTTTTTATGGCCGGTTGGGCGGTAAACGGCCCGTCACACGCACCCGGCCTGGCGGAAGAAGGCATATTTTTGCACGCTGAAACTAGGAGGACGGATGTGATGCTTAGATGAGTACCAAACCTGATAAGGTTGGAGCCGTTCTGGTGGTTGGCGCAGGTATCGCCGGTATTCAGGCTTCGCTTGATCTGGCAGAATCAGGATACTATGTATACCTGGTTGAAAAAAGCCCCGCCATTGGCGGCACCATGCCCATGCTGGACAAAACTTTCCCCACCAATGACTGTTCCATGTGCATCCTGTCTCCCAAACTGGTTGAGTGCGGGAGGCACTTGAATGTCGAGACCATTACCAATTCTGAAGTGGCTGACATTCAGGGTGAACCTGGCAATTTCAAAGTAACTATCAATAAAAAGGCGCGTATGGTTGATCCTGATAAATGTACAGGTTGCGGCTCTTGTGCAGAAGAATGCCCCGTTAAAGTGGATGATGACTTTAACCAGGGGCTTAATAAGCGTAAAGCCATTTACAAACTGTACGCCCAGGCTTACCCTAACGCCTACGCCATTGATACCACTCGGTGCTTGAAAATTAAAAAACCCAAGGCCTGCGGCAAATGTTTGGAAGTATGCCAGGCAAACGCCATTGATCACTTAATGCAGGACGAAACCTTGGAATTACAAGTTGGTTCGGTCATCCTTTGCCCCGGCTTTGAAAAGTATGACGTCAGCCAGCTCTGGTATTACGGTTACGGTAAGTTGCCCAATGTTATCACCAGCATGGAATTTGAACGTCTCCTTAGTGCTTCAGGCCCCTTCGGCGGTCATCTGCAAAGACCGGCCGACGGCCAAGAACCGAAAAAAATCGCTTGGCTTCAGTGCGTTGGTTCCAGGAACTGCCGCAATGAACACGGCTACTGCTCCTCAGTCTGTTGCATGTATGCCATCAAGGAAGCTGTTATCGCCAAAGAGCATACTAAGTACCCCTTGGATACGGCTATTTTCTTCATGGACATGCGCACTTACGGTAAGGATTTTGAAAAATATTATGACCGAGCCCGCCTGGAAAACGGGGTGCGGTTCATTCGCTCCCGCGTGTTTGAAGTGACCGACACCTTTGATGATACCGGCAATTGCCAGATCCGTTACTCCAACGAGGACGGCACCATTGTCACCGAAGACTTCGACCTGGTGGTTCTCTCCTTAGGTCTGGAACCGCCTTCTGGAATGGTGCAACTGGCCGATAAATTAGGTCTGGAATTAAATAAGTTTAATTTCTGTGAATCACCCAGCCTTACCGGTGTGGGTACCAGCAAACCAGGTATTTTTGTGGCCGGCGCATTTAGCGGTCCGCGGGATATTCCTGAAACTGTGATGCAGGCCAGCGCGGCAGCATCCGATTCGGCAGCCGTCCTGGCGGATGTGCGCGGCACCATGACCAAGGCCAAGGAATACCCGGCTGAAAAAGACGTGGCCGGCGAGGTTATTCGTACCGGCGTGTTCATTTGTCACTGCGGTATCAACATTGGCGGCGTGGTCAACGTGCCTGAAGTAGTGGCCTATGCCAAGACGCTGCCGGGAGTTGCATTTGCTGATGAAAAACTGTATGCCTGCTCCCAAGACACTTCCGCCCAAATCAAGGAGGCCATCGATCAATACGGCTTAAACAGAGTCGTAGTTGCATCTTGCAGTCCGCGGACCCACGAGCCAATGTTCCAGGAAACGCTGAAGGAAGCTGGCTTGAACGCCAACCTGTTTGAAATGACCAATATTCGCGATCAGTGCTCCTGGGTACACATGCAGGAACCTGAAAAGGCAACTGCCAAGGCCAAAGACCTGGTCAAAATGGCTATCTACAAGTCTGCCCTACTGGAACCTATTGACGGTGTGACCCTGGACATGAACCATGACGCTCTGGTTATCGGCGGCGGTGTAGCCGGGATAACTGCATCTTTGGGTCTGTCCAAACAGGGTTATAAAGTCTACCTGGTGGAAAAGTCCGCCGAGCTGGGCGGCATTGCCAACCAGTTGCGTTTCGGCATGAGAGGCGAAGACCTGCCTAGTTACATCAGTGACCTGGTGGCCGAGGTTAACGCCGATGCTAACATCAAAGTGAGTACCGGCGTCGAAATTACTGACGTGCACGGTTTCGTGGGTAACTTTGAGACTACCCTGTCCAGCGGCGACGTTATACCACATGGTGTAACTATAATCGCCACCGGTGCCCGGGAATATAAGCCTACCGAGTACCTATACGGCCAAAACAAAAACGTTATGACCCTGCTGGAACTGGAAAGCCTGCTGGCCAACAAAGACAGCAAAGTAACCGGTGCCAAGAACGTTGTTTTCGTTCAGTGTGTAGGCTCCAGGGACGCCGAGCGGCCTTATTGCAGTAGAATTTGCTGCACCAAATCCGTTAAACAGGCTCTTAAAGTTAAAGAACTCAACCCCAATGCCAATGTATTTGTGTTGTACCGGGATATTAGAACCTACGGTTTCTTCGAAGAAATGTACCGGGAAGCCCGCAACAAGGGCGTTATCTTCGTTCGCTACAGCGCAGACAACAAACCTGTTGTCGAAGCCGGTGCTGACAGCGTGAAAGTGACCGTAACCGACCATGTGCTGGGCATACCGATTGAGATCAACGCGGATATAGTGGGTCTGGCTGCCGCTATCGTGCCGGACAAGGATACTAACAGTAAACTCAGCCAGTTCTACAAGGTACCTCTTAACCAGGAAGGGTTCTTCCTGGAGGCACATATGAAACTGCGCCCAGTGGACTTTGGCACCGACGGCGTGTTTATGTGCGGACTGGCCCACGGGCCCAAGAACCTGGAAGAGAACATCTCCCAGGCTAAAGCCGCAGTGGGTCGCGCCTGTACGGTTCTGGCCAAGCAATCAATTTCCGTGGAAGGCAAGAGCGCTTTTGTCAATGAGAGAAAGTGCGCCGGCTGCGGCGATTGCGAAGCTGTTTGCCCGGCCAAGGCCGTTCAAGTGGATGCGATTAAAAAAGTTGCCGTGGTTAACGAGGCTTTATGCAAGGGCTGCGGTGCCTGCGCGTCAACCTGCCGCTGTGGAGCAATCAATGTCAAGGGTTGCACGAACCAGCAGCTTATAGCCATGATTAAAGCGCTGTAGATGGGGGAGGGAAACACCAGATATGGAACGCGATCCCAAAATTGTAGCATTCTTGTGCAACTGGTGCAGTTATGCCGGCGCCGACTTGGCCGGTATCGGACGTATCCAGTACCCGCCCAACATCCGGGTGGTGCGCATACCTTGTACCGGTAGGATTAACCCGCTGTTCATAATCAGCGCGTTGCGTCACGGAGCTGACGGCGTGCTGACCTCCGGGTGACACCCCGGCGACTGCCACTATGTTAGTGGCAACCTGGTGGCCCGTAGGAAATTCGCCCTGCTTAAAGACCTTTTGGAATACGTCGGCGTGGACGAAGGCCGGGTAAACTTCTCCTGGGTATCGGCAGCCGAGGGCGGCCGATTCGCCGAGTTGGTCAAGGACGTAACGGACAAAGTTAAGGAACTTGGGCCCAATAATGGAATAGCTGATCAAGGCCTAATTGAAAGTGAATCGGGGTGTTGCGGATGCAAGCAATAGCAGCTCAAGTAAAAGAGGCCGCGAAGAAACTACTGGAAGACAAGAAAGTTGACCTGGTGGTTGGTTTCGCCGAAGGCAGCCTGCCGCTGCGCGGCACACCGTTTTTCGCCCGTACACCCGAAGAAGCTAACCAACTAACCTGGAACAGGGGCTGTGAAAATAACCTGGCCAATTTCCTGCGCAAGCGGGAAGGTAAAGTAGCTGTTGTAGCCAAGGGCTGTGACGTCCGTTCAATCGTGGCCCTAACCAAGGAAAACCAGATTGACCGTGACAACCTTTATATCATCGGCGTACCCTGTGACGGCATGGTCGACCGTAAAAAAGTCGGTAAACTGCTAGGCGGCAAAGAAGTCCTGGAAGTAGTCGATCAGGGCGACACTATCGTGCTAAAGGGCAATGGTTTCGCTGAAACCGCCAAACTGGCGGACTTGCTGCATAACTCCTGTATCGACTGCCGGTACGGTAACCCTGTGGTTTACGATGAACTAATCGGTACCCTAATGCCGGAAAAGGCAGAAGAAGATTTTGCCGAGATTAAGGCATTCGAAGCCAAAACTACCGCGGAACGCCGGGCTTTTATGACCGAAGAATTCAGCAAATGCATCAGATGTTATGCCTGCCGCAATGCCTGCCCCATGTGTTATTGCACGGAGTGTTTTGTGGATTGCTCCCAGCCGGAGTGGATTGGCAAGAGTGCGGCGAACGTCCAAGATAATATTCTATTTCAGGCAGTTAGGGTATTTCACAGCGCCGGTCGCTGTGCCGATTGCGGCGCTTGCGAGAGGGCCTGCCCCATGGGCATCAACCTGCGCCTGCTAACCCGTAAGCTAGTCAAAGATGTCAAGGTACTGTTCAACGCCGAAGCTGGTGTCAGCATGGACGATAAGGCAGCCATGGCAACATTTGCAGCTGACGACCCAGAACCTTTCTTGGTGAAGGAGTGAGGTGAAACTGATGATCGTAAGCAAAAAAGATATACCCAACCTCCTGGATAAAATGATTGCCGAATACGAAGTTATAGCGCCTGTGAAGAAGGATAATTTTACGGTTTTCAAGCCCGTCGCCTCCGGAACTGATGCAGTAGTGGGCGAGGGAAACACCAAGCTTCCGGCCAAAGAATTGTTCTTCCCGCAGTCGGAAAAACTGTTCAGCTACAGTGTCACCGAAGAGGGCACCAAGCTTGAAGCACCCATGGACGACAAGAAGAAAGTGTTGTTTGGCGTGCGGCCCTGCGACGCCAGGAGCCTTAAGCTGCTGGATAATGTTTTCGACAACGATAAATTTCAGGATCCCTATTACCTGACCAGGCGAGAGAATACAGTGATGGTGGGTATCGGATGCAACAGTCCGGCCAGCACCTGTTTCTGCACCTCGGTCAACAGCGGACCCTTTGATACCAGCGGGCTGGACCTTTTGCTGGTGGATACAGGTGACGCTTACGTAGTGGAATTGATCACCGAAAAGGGCAAGGCCCTGGCTGACCAGGCCGGTTTGACTGCGGCTTCAGATGCTGACAAGACTGCTGCGGCAGCGGCCAAGGAAGCCGCCGTGGTGACCTGCCAGGTGAACACTGACGGTCTGAAAGCCAAACTGGATGTAAATTTCTACGACCCCATATGGGAAAGAATCCATGAAAAATGCCTGGGCTGCGGAGCCTGCACCTATCTGTGCCCCACCTGCCACTGTTTTGACATCGTGGACGACGCAGTGGACTGCACCGGTTGCCGGGTACGTAACTGGGACTCCTGTGCTTTCCCGCTATTCACACTGCATGGTTCCGGGCACAACCCGCGGACCAGCAATAAAGAGCGCTACCGTAACCGGATTATGCACAAGTTCAAGTATTTCGTTGATAACTTTAACGAAATAGGTTGTGTCGGCTGCGGACGGTGCATTAAAAACTGCCCCGTTAATATGGACATCCGGGTGGTACTGGAGAACATTCGGGGTTCGGAAGCGAGGTTGGATAGTTGATGAAAAATCCATATCTGCCGCTACCAATGAAGCTGGTTAAAAACTTCACCGAAACAGAAGATAAGCTAATCCATACCTTTACCCTGCAGTTCCTCAGCGAGGAAGACGAAAAGAGCTTTCCTTACATGCCGGGGCAATTTGCCGAGTTGTGTGTTTTCGGTAAAGGCGAAGCGCCCTTTGGGATCGCCTCGTCTCCCACCGAACCGGGATTCCTGAAGTTTTCAGTGGCCAAGGTGGGTACTGTATCCACAGCGCTGCACATGATGGAAGAAGGAAGTATCGTGGGTGTTCGCGGCCCGCTGGGCAATTACTACCCGGTGGACCAGTTTAAGGGTAAAAACGTGGTTATTATCGGCGGCGGTTTTGCTTTTACCACGCTGCGTTCATTGGCCACTTACATGATGCATCCCGACCGCCGCGGCGACTTCGGTAAAATTACTGTTATTTACGGTGCCCGCAACCCCGGCCTACTGCTTTACAAAGACGAACTGGCGGCTTGGGAAGCCAGTCCGGACATCGACCTAATCACCACCGTGGACAGGGAAGCGGAAGGCTGGAACGGCAGGGTCGGCTTTATCCCCGCCGTCACAGGGGAAGTGGCACCCAGCGCGGAAAACGCTCACGCCATTATCTGCGGCCCGCCGGTAATGATTAAGTTCACCATGCCGGTGCTTGAAAAGCTTGGGTTTACACCGGAAACCACGATTATGTCGCTGGAAAACCGGATGAAGTGCGGTATCGGTATGTGCGGTCGGTGCAACGTGGGTGGTAAGTACGTCTGCAAAGATGGCCCCATTTTTACTAGGGCCCAGCTTAACGAACTACCCAACGAATATTAAACAGAGGAAAGGGGACACACCTTCAAAATACGAAGGAATGTCCCCGATGGAATGTCGCAGAGGAATTGTCCCAATGATTGAATGGGGACACACACCTAAACGTAGGGGCGGACGACCCTGTCAGCCCGTATCATAAATAAGAAAGTCCCTAATATTGCTATAACGATTCTCCGTTTATACGCCAAGATTCGGAGGGAGGCTAAATCATGGAAGTAATTAAAGCTGCCGATCTTAACCCCCAATTCAGGGACGAAGTAGCCGGCCTGCTGAAAAACATTGATTTCACCAACTGCCTGGCCTGCGGCATGTGTACCGCCGGATGCCCGTACTCAGACGTACATGAAAACCAGGATCCCCGCAAGTTCCTGCGTAAAGTACTGCTGGGCATGAAAGAAGAAGTTTTTGCAGACCCATATATCTGGTACTGCACCATGTGTGAGCGCTGCACCATCGAGTGCCCCATGAATATTAACATGGCGGTGCTGGTACGCACTCTGCGCGGCACCTGGGACAAAGACAAGATTCCGGGTTACCTGCAGACCATTGCCAGGGAACACATTGAGTCCAACAACCAGATGAACGTTGACCAGACCGACTATGAGGAAACCCTGGAGTGGATCGAGGAGGAACTGCAGGAAGACCTAGGCGACCCTGATTACAAGATTCCGCTCAACAAGAAGGGGGCCAAGTACTTCTACGGTTTCAACGCCCGGGACATCAAGTACTATCCCAACGAACTGCAAGCGACGCTGAAAATTTTCTACGCCGCCGGTATCGATTACACCATCAGCACCAAACGCTGGGACGCCACCAACATTTCTTTGTTCACCGGTCAGAATGATGACTTTCAGGCCATCTCGATGCCCCTGTGGCAAGAAGTTGAGGACCTGGAATGTGAAGAACTAATCGTCACTGAGTGCGGTCACGCCTTCCGTTCCATGCGTTGGGGCTATCGGACATTCTGGAAGGGCAAGCAGTTTCCCATTAGACACATCCTGGAACTGCTTAACGAACTGGTTAAAGAAGGCAAACTGAAGCTCGATCCCGATGCCATTACCGAAGTAGTCACCTACCACGACCCCTGCAACACCGCCCGTAAAGAAGGCGTTTACGAGGCACCTAGGGAACTGATTAACAGTTTCATTAAAAACTTCGTGGACATGAACCCCAACGGCAAAATGAACTACTGCTGTGGTGGTGGCGGCGGCGCTATGGCGATGCCCGAATACAATGATATGCGCAAGGCCAAGGGCAAGCGGAAAGTGGACCAGGTAGTGGCCACCGGCGCGGAAATTGTCATCGTGCCCTGCCACAACTGCATGGACCAGTTTACCGACCTGAACAAGTGGTACGAGGAAAAATCCAGTTCCAAGAACTTACACATGTGTTCGCTGATGGAAAGAGCGTTGATTATGCCCGAGAAAGAAGAAGCGGCAGAGTAAAAATATAGATTGTACAATAGATAGATTGCTTTGTTTTTATGGACTCAAAACCAAGAGGACGGATGTGATGTCATGGACAAAAATAAAGTAGGCTCGGTGCTGGTAGTGGGTGCTGGTATTTCCGGCATTCAGGCATCACTTGACCTTGCAGAGTCCGGCTATTACGTTTATCTCGTGGAGCAATCACCGGCCATTGGCGGCACCATGCCGCGGCTGGATAAGACTTTCCCCACCAATGATTGCTCCATGTGTATCCTTTCTCCCAAACTCGTAGAATGCGGGAGACACCTGAACGTAGAGAAACACATGCTTACAGATATCGTTGACGTTCAAGGCGAGCCGGGCAATTTCAAGGTAAAACTGCGTAAAAAAGCACGGTTCATCGATCTGGAAAAGTGTACAGGCTGCGGCGAGTGTAAGGACGCCTGTCCGGTGGAAGTACCCAGCCAGTTCGATGCCGATCTGGGCCAAAGGAAAGCCATCTACAAAATGTACGCCCAGGCTATGCCCGCTGCTTATTCCATTGAAAAAACAGGTACATCCCCCTGTAAAGCTGCCTGTCCCGCCGGCGTCAACGCCCAGGGCTATGTGCAACTTATTAAAGACGGCAAGTTTATTGAATCATGGCAATTAATATACAAGGACAACCCGCTGCCGGCAATTTGCGGCCGAGTGTGCACCCACCCCTGCGAAACCGCCTGTCACCGTAAAAGCGTGGACAATCCGGTTGGTATCAGGGAACTAAAACGCGTAGCCGCAGAAGTAGCCTACCGTAACCTGGAAGAACTGCCTCTGCCGGAAGTTGCTCCGTCAAACGGCATTAAAGTAGCTGTAATTGGTTCCGGCCCCGCCGGCCTTTCCGCAGCTTACCAGTTGGCCAAGAACGGTTACGCGGTAACGGTTCTTGAGGCC
Source organism: Desulfotomaculum sp. (assembly GCA_016841675.1). Classification (GTDB taxonomy): domain Bacteria; phylum Bacillota; class Desulfotomaculia; order Desulfotomaculales; family Desulfallaceae; genus BRH-c8a. The sequence continues at coordinate 45,519 of JAENYQ010000012.1, read as the reverse complement.
CTGCCGGTAGCAGGCGGCATGCTCCGGGTGGGCATTCCCGAGTATCGTCTGCCCAAGAGCATTGTAGAGCTGGAAATTGGTTTGCTGGCAAGAATGGGCGTGGAAATTAAGACCAACACCCCGCTGGGTCCACAGCTCACTATCGACGACCTGATGAAACAGGGCTATAAAGCCGTGTTCCTGGGTATTGGCGCGCACAAGGGTACGTCCTTGAATGTGCCGGGCGAAGATTTGGATGGTGTAATCCCTGGTGTCGATTTCCTGCGCCGGGTCAACATGGGCGAAAAAATTGCCCTGGGCAAACGGGTAGCCGTCATCGGCGGCGGTAATACCGCCATGGACGCCGCCCGTACCGCGCTACGCTGCGGCGCCCAGGAAGTGACTATTGTCTACCGCCGTTCCGAGGCTGAAATAACAGCCGCCGAAGAAGAAATTCATGAGGCCAAGGAAGAGAATATAGTATTCCAAATGATGACCAGTCCTGTCGCCATGCACGGTGACGGTGGCAAAATCGCTAAACTGGAATGCATTCAAAATGAACTGGGCGAACCCGACGAAAGCGGTCGCCGCCGGCCGGTTGCTGTGGCTGGCAGCGAGTTTGCCATTGACGTGGACAACATCATTGTTGCCATCGGCCAAGCCGTTGACGTATCTGGTTTGGGCGGAGCTGTGGAACTGAGCAGGCGTAATACCATCGTCGTGGACGGAGCAACAATGGCTACCAACGTACCCGGTGTATTTGCCGCCGGTGATGTGGTAACCGGTCCGGCCACCGTAGTGGACGCCATCGGTACCGGTAAAAAAGCCGCCGCCTCCATAGATAAGTATTGCCGGGGTGAGGAAGCAACCATTTGTTTCAACTGGGCCACCAAAGAATCAGTGGTGGACTTTCCTAAAAATTCACCGGGTAATAAGGTGGAAACCCCACGTTTTGAAGGTAGCTTTGTCGAGCCTGCCAAACGGGTCGCCGACTTTGCCGAAGTAGCACTGGGCATCAGTGAAGAAGCCGCTCGCCAAGAAGCGCAGCGGTGTCTGAACTGCGCTGTATGCTCCGAGTGTGGCGAGTGCGTCAAGACCTGCCTGCGTGAAGCAATCAACCACGACATGCGCGATGAGGAACTGGAGCTGGAAGTGGGCGCCATCATCCTCAGTTCAGGGGCCGAGATATGCGATCCCACCGACCTGTTCTACTATGGCTACCGCAAGAACCCCAACGTGGTTACCAGTATTGAGTTCGAGCGTATCTTGAGCGCTTCCGGACCGTATGGCGGTCACCTGGTCAGGCCTTATGACGGCAAAGAGCCGAAAAAAGTCGCCTGGATCCAGTGCGTGGGTTCCCGCAACAAGCGCATCGAGCATAATTACTGCTCGTCGGTATGTTGTATGTACGCCATCAAAGAAGCGGTTATCGCCAAAGAACATAGTGCCCAGCCGCTGGACACCACCATCTTCATGATGGACATGCGTTCCTACGGCAAGGATTTTGAAAAATATTACGAACGGGCCAAGAACGAACACGGCGTCAATTTTGTCCGCTCCCGGATATTTGAAGTGATGGATGCACCAGGTGAGGATAAGAACCCCACCATCCGTTACTCCAACGAGGACGGTTCCATCACTACTGAAGAATTCGATATGGTGGTTCTCTCGGTAGGCTTCCAGGCCGGTGCCAAGGCCAAGGAACTGGGACAAATTATGGACGTTGAACTTAACCGGTACGGTTTTGCCGAGCTGGCCCCGATGACGGGCGTTAACACATCTCGCGAAGGTGTTTACGTAGCCGGTACCTTCTCCGGGCCCAAGGATATTCCGGAAACAGTAATGCAGGCCAGCGCTGCGGCATCAGCAGCTGAAAGTTTACTTGGTGATGTGCGTGGAGCCCTGGTCAAAGAGATAGTATTCCCGCCGGAACGTGACGTTGCGGGAGAGGAACCAAGGATTGGCGTATTTATTTGTAACTGCGGTATTAACATCGGTGGCGTGGTTAAAGTGCCCGAAGTGGTAGAAACGGCCAAAAAGCTGCCGGGCGTGGTCTATGCCGGAGAGTATCTATATGTTTGCTCCCAGGATAGCCAGGCGACCATGAAGGATATTATTAACGAACATCAACTCAACCGGGTGGTAGTGGCCTCCTGCAGTCCCCGGACGCACAAGCCGCTATTCCAGGAAACGCTAAAGGAAGCCGGTCTGAACCGGTACCTGTTTGAGATGGCCAATATTCGCGACCAGTGCTCCTGGGTCCACATGCACGAACCGGATAAGGCCACCGCCAAAGCCAAAGACCTGGTCACCATGACCACGGCCAAGTCTAGACTGTTGCAGCAGATTAAGCAGGGTTCGGTCGGTGTGACCAAGTCCGCCCTGGTTATCGGCGGCGGTATCACCGGCATGACCAATGCCGTAAGTCTGGCTGAGCAGGGTTACGCAGTACATTTGGTAGAAAAGTCAGCTGAACTGGGTGGACTGGCCAGGAGATTGCAAAAAGGCTTCAAGGGTGAGGATATTCAGGCCCTGGTTGCCGATTTAGCGGCCAAGGTAAACGCTAACCCGTTAATCAGCGTATACACCGGCGTAGAAATCAAGGACGTTACCGGCTATGTGGGTAATTTTAACACCGAGCTGGCCGACGGCCGGGAAATCAAACACGGCGTAACGATTATTGCCATCGGCGGCCGTGAATACAAACCTAACGAGTACCTGTACGGCGAAAGCGATCGGGTGATGACGCACCTGGAACTGGACGAGGCCATCGCCGCAGGGCGGATTAAGGACGCCAAGAACATCGTATTGATTAACTGCGTTGGTTCACGCGAACCTGAAAGGCCTTACTGCAGCAGGGTGTGCTGCACCAAATCCATCACCCTGGCTCTGAAGATGAAGGAAAAGAACCCCAATACCAATATATTTATCCTGTACCGGGACATCCGCACCTACGGCTTCCTGGAAGAGCTTTACGAGGAAGCCCGGGCCAAGGGAATCATTTTCGTCCGTTACGCCCCCGATAGTAAACCAGTGGTTGAAAAGGACGGCGACACGGTCAAGGTAACGGTTACAGATCATGTACTGGGGCAGCCCATTGTGATTGAGGCTGATGTGGTCGGTTTAGCTGCGGCCATCATGGCGCCGGAAGACAACGTCAAGCTGAACCGGCTGTTCAAGGTGCCCTTAAATGCCGACGGGTTCTTCCTGGAAGCACACATGAAACTTCGTCCGGTTGACTCTGCCGCCGAAGGTGTATTCATGGCCGGCATCGCCCATGGACCTAAAAACATGGAAGAGAACATCGCCCAGGCCAAAGCTGCCGCCGGGCGCGCTGCCACCTTCCTCAGTAAGGACCGTCTGGAATCACACGGTGTGGTCGCGGTTGTACAGCCCGACAAGTGCGCGGCATGTCTTACCTGCGTCCGCTTGTGTCCATTTGGCGCACCACGCGTGAATAATTACGCGGCTGAAATTGAGTCGGTTCTCTGCCAGGGCTGCGGCACCTGTGCCGGTGAATGCCCCAACAAGGCCATTACCCTGCAGGGATACAATGACGATATGTATATGAACATGATGGATGACTTATTCAAGGAGGTGCGTTAGAGTGGCCGAATTTCAACCTAAAATAGTGGCCTTTTGCTGCCACTACTGAGCATACTCGGCTGCGGACCTGGCAGGTTCGATGCGATTACAGTATGCCTCTAACGTTAGAATAGTTGAAATGCCTTGCTCGGGCACCATTGACCACCGGGTTATCCTGCACGCTTTTGAAGACGGAGCAGACGGAGTGTTCGTGGCCGGATGCATGGAAGGGGACTGCCACTTCCTTAAAGGTAATATCCGGGGCAAGAAACGCGTAAATCACGTTAAACAAATTCTTGATGAAATAGGTTTCGGCGGCGAACGGGTTGAATTTTTCAATCTATCCGCGGCCCAGGGCCAGCGTTTCGCCGAGATAGTCAAGGAAATGACCGAACGGATTATGAAACTAGGCCCCAATCCATTAACTTCTAATCCTGATGGGAAAGAAGGTGGGATAGCATGATTATCGCCCAACAAAAGCCTGTCAAGGATATCGCTGCCATGATCAGTGACTGCAACAAGGTCCTGTTCGTGGGCTGTGCCGGGTGTGTTACCGTATGTCTGGCCGGCGGCGAAAAGGAAACTGAAATATTGGCCTCCAGCTTGCGCATCATGCGCAAACTGGAGCATAAGCCTATTGAAACAGTCACCTTTACAGCCACCAGACAGTGCGATCCCGAATATATTGTCGCTCTGGATAACATGGTGCAAGAAGTTGACGCCATTGTGTCCCTGGCCTGCGGCGTAGGGGTTCAATACCTGGCCGAACGGTTCAAGGACAAGTGGGTGGTACCCGCCCTGGACACCAAGTTTATCGGCGGTGCCACTGAACACGGTGTCTGGGAGGAAAAATGCGGGTTGTGCGGCGACTGTGTGCTGCATCTCACCGGTGGCATTTGCCCCATTATCCGCTGTTCCAAGAGCATTCTGAACGGCCCCTGCGGCGGTTCCCAGTATGGCAAATGCGAAATATCCAAGGACGTGGACTGTGCCTGGCAACTTATCTATGACCGTATGACCGCCCTTGGTAAACTTGACAAATTGATGGAAATACAGCCGCCCAAAGACTGGACCAAGTCCCGCGATGGCGGCCCCCGCCGGGCAGTCCGGGAGGATGTGATGATCGGTTGAAAACTGAGAGCAAATTACAACAAATTCTTGACAACGGCCAATTTGGTGTAACAGCGGAAATAGGCCCGCCCAAGCACTCTTCGTCGGAAGGCATGCGCCACCACGCTCACATGCTGAAAGAGCACGTGGATGCCACTAATATTACCGATAATCAGACTGCCATTGTCCGTCTATCCAGTATCGCCGCCGGCGTACACATCCTGGATTCCGGCATTGAACCCATCGTCCAAATGACCTGCCGCGACCGTAACCGGATCGCCATGCAGTCAGACCTAATGGGCGCTTACAGTTTGGGCATGCGCAACGTCCTTTGTCTGTCTGGTGACCACCAGAAGTTTGGTAACCACCCTACGTCAAAGAACGTTTACGATGTTGACTCCATGCAGCTAATTCAATTGCTGCGCCGGATGCGTGACGAGAAGAAGTTTTTCTCGGGTGAAGAAATTAAAGAGCACGAACCCCGGTTCTTCATCGGAGCGGTGGCCAACCCCTTCGCGGACCCTTTCGAATACAGGGTAGCCCGGTTAGAAAAGAAGGTCGAGGCAGGCGCAGAATTTATTCAGACCCAGTGCATTTTCGATATGGAACGCTTCGAGCGCTTCATGGAGATGGTCCGGGCGCGCGGTATTGATGAGCGAGTCCACATTCTAGCCGGCGTCACGCCCCTAAAAGGCTGGCGGGCAGCTAAATATATCCAGAACAACGTCAGTGGCATGATTGTACCGGAAGAATTGGTTCAACGCCTGAAGAACGCCGAAGACCCCAAAAAGGAAGGCGTCGATATTTGTATTGAACAAATTAAGTACATCAAGGAAAACATCAAAGGTGTACACGGCGTGCATATCATGGCCATCGCCTGGGAAGAGGTAGTACCTGAAATAGTAGAAAGATCCGGTCTGTACCCCAGACCCAAGGTAAACTAGTGCCATAACCGAATTAACTCTTCACAATTAAAGGGCTATTCCTCCTACCTGGGGAATAGCCCTTCTTTATTTAGTTGGGTAACCTCCAACTTCTAACTTCCAACGTGGAAGGCGTGTCCCCTTTCCTTACTCCCTTTCCGCAAGGCCTTTATTTTTTTTACGCTATGAATTTGTAAGCAATAATGAACATGAGTTCCTAACTTGTCGTATTTTAACCGTAAACGGTCTTTATGGCCCGTCATTGACATATGCTCATAAGTAACATGCTGGTATAATATTGGAAAAGGGGGTGCATTTAATGTTTTCCTTTGACAAGAAACAAGTCTCTATATCCCTAAAATACCTGGGTGGTCACCCGGAGCTGCCGAAACAAAGAACATTGACCGCATTCAGAGCTGACAACAACATACAATTTAAGGAAGCGACCCGGCCTGTATTACCGGTTCAATCTATCAAAAAAATAACCTTAAGTAACTTTGGCCCGGGCACCCCAATGGCGTTATCCCAGACAAGTTTTACATCTGACAAGAACAGAAAGCCCAAAAAAGTTCTTGTTATAACGGTAGACTATAACGGGCTAAATGTGCACATGTTGTTTACAGGCGAAAACATGACCGCAAAATATGCACAATTTATGGGCTTACTCAAAGGAAATTATAAGGAGTATGTGCACAGCGAAACATCCTCCTCATAGATTCATAGATATATGAACGTGCTTTACAACCATCTATACATTTTTTAAAAGACTCTTTTATCTAACCAATAATTATCATTAGTGGTTAGATAGCTCATGTATCTGCTTTAATACCTATTGTCATTGGTTCTTTCGTATTAACCAAATAAGCTTTTTACGAGGTAGGCCTAACCTACCTCGTTTTTTGTTCTATCAGTAAAATTTAGAGTTTCCGGTTGTGTCGAAAATTATTAAGATTTTTGCTTTATTTTAATTAATAAGTAATATATAATATATACGCTATACGTGAATTAACTAATATTATTATTTGCGTAATTTTTATAAAGTTTAAGTGAAAAACTTGAATACCTTTTGAATACCTGATGAAAGTTCAAAAGTTTCACGGGGGGATGAAGTATAGATGAGCATTATTAACCAGGAAGGTTTGGACTTCTATCGCGAAATAAGAGAAAAAAGCGGCCAACCCATTGAACTGTGTTACCAGTGCCAGAAGTGTGCTTCCGGATGCATTGCCACCGAGTACGCGGATTTTTATCCCAATGAAATACTTCGTCTTGTACAACTGGGGCAAAAAGAAAAAGCGCTGAACTGTTCCAGCATTTGGATATGTTCAAGCTGCGAAACATGTGGCGCCCGGTGTCCCAATGGAATTAACACTCGAGCAGTTATAGATGTACTAAAGGAAATGGCCATTGCCGAAAATATGGTTAAAGAGAAAAAGGTTCACCTGTTCCATACTACATTCTTAAACTCGGTCCGGGCCAACGGAAGAGTGCATGAACCCGTCATGTTAGCTATATTCAAATTGAAAAGTAAAGACCTTTTTTCCGACCTTGGTTTTGGTTTTGACATGTTCAAAAAAGGAAAAATGCCTTTACTGCCCAGCCGGGTGAAAAACAGGAAAATCTTACAAAATATCTTTAAACAGAGCTACCAATAATTCTTTCTTATTGCCTAAAGCTTGCAACAAAAAATATACGGCAAAGTTGTTTAACAACCTCCCTGATAAAAATGAACAACCCAGCGGGGGTTGCTTTTAATCAGAAAACTAGTAAGCAAATAACTATTGTAAAATATTAAAACTTTGGCTAACAACACCGCCGTGTTCTAGAATAATTGATAAACCTTACAAGGAAAGGGGTCACGGCAAATTGAAACTATCTTATTTTCCGGGTTGTTCCCTTGAGTCTACCGGCAAAGAATACGACTTGTCTTCCCGTGCCGTTTGTAAAGCCCTGGGAATCGAACTTATGGAATTAAAAGACTGGGTCTGCTGCGGTGCCACATCCGCGCACAGCACCAACCACACACTGTCGGTAGCACTGCCCGCAAGGAACATAGCACTAGCTCAGGAGCAGGGCGCAGACCTGACTACCCCGTGTTCAGCCTGCTACAGTATGCTTAAGAAAACCGATTACACGCTGCGCAATGACGAAACCATGCGACAAAAAACTGAAAATATTACGGGTTTTAAGTACGACGGCAAAGTAAATGTCCTTTCGCTGTTGGAAGCTATTATCACCGGGATCGGAGTTAAATCTATTGCCAAGAGTGTAAAAAAACCGCTCAAAGGGCTGAACGTTGTTTGCTATTATGGGTGCCTGTTGGTGCGACCACCCGAGGTTACGCAGTTTGACAACAGGGAAAACCCCGAATCACTGGACAACATCATCAACTCACTGGGCGCCCATACTATTCCCTGGTCTTATAAAACTGATTGCTGTGGAGCCAGTTTAAGCCTGACATCATCCGACATTGTTCAGAAAATGGTAGGACGCCTGCTGAACGCTGCCAAAGAAGCGGGAGCGGGTGCCATCGTAACTGCTTGCCCCCTTTGCCAGTCCAACCTGGAAATGCGTCGAAACAAAGGGGATACAGATATAGCGGCATTTTACTTTACGGAATTAATTGGTCTGGCTATGGACTTACCGGATACTGATCGATGGTTTAAATTACATCTCGTTGATCCTAGGCCGCTCCTTCGTTCTCTTTCACTAGTGCGGTAAACCTTGTAATTGGGGGTCTAATTTAAGTTGAAAAATAATTCTAAGGAAATAAACAGCGAGCAAATAGTAGGTTCCGTACTAATTATCGGCGCCGGCATCAGCGGTATGCAGTCCGCCCTGGACCTGGCGGAATCCGGCTATAAAGTATATATAGTTGAAAAATCTCCTGCCATCGGCGGGCACATGCCCATGCTGGATAAAACTTTCCCCACCAATGATTGCTCAATGTGTATCCTTTCACCCAAACTGGTTGAATGCGGCAGACACCGCAATATAGAGGTTTTTACCTGTTCCGGCGTTATTGGGCTGGAAGGGGAAGCCGGTAATTTCAGCGTCAAAATTAATAAACGACCCAGGTATGTTGATCCCGACAAATGCCTGGGCTGCGGCGCATGTGCCGAAGAATGCCCCATCAGTGTGGCCAATGAGTTCAACCAGTATTTGAGTGAACGTAAAGCCGTACACAAGTTATACCCGCAGGCTTACCCGAACGCTTTCGCCATAGACGCCACCAGGTGTCTGAGGATTAAAAAACCACGGGCCTGCGGCAAATGCCTGGAAGTATGCCCGGTAGATGCCATCAATCACGAAATGCAGGCTGAAGAAATACAGGTACAGGTCGGATCTGTTATTCTGTGCACAGGTTACGAGCTATTTGATTCCGAGTTGCGGGGTGAATTCGGTTTTGGAGTTTACGATAACGTATTGACGAGCTTACAATTTGAAAGAATGCTCAGTGCCTCCGGACCATATGAGGGACACCTGCAAAAAGCTGACGGTGCTGAACCCAAAAAGATCGCCTTCATCCAGTGCGTTGGTTCGCGGGACGTATCGCTTAACCGGGGTTATTGCTCCTCGGTGTGCTGCATGTATGCCACCAAGGAAGCCGTCATTGCCAAAGAACACCAAGCTGACCTGGACGTAACCATTTTTTGCATTGACGTACGGGCCTATGGCAAAGATTACGAAAAGTATTACAACCGTGCCAGGTATGATTACGGAGTCAAATACGTAAAGTGCATGGTCAGTTCGGTAAAAGAGCTACAGCAATCGAAAGAACTGCGTATCAGATACCGTGCCGCAGACGGGACCATGGTGGAGGAAGATTTCGACCTGGTGGTATTATCGGTGGGACTTAAACCATCAAAGGAATCAACAGAGCTGGCCGGCATACTGGGTATTGACCTGAACCAGTACGATTACTGCCGCACCAACGCCCTGACCGGCGTGTTATCTTCACGGGCGGGCATATACGTGGCCGGGGTATTCAGCGGGCCCAAAGATATTCCTGAAACAGTGATGCAGGCCAGCGCTGCAGCGGGTGACTGCGCCGCCTTTCTTTCACCGGCTCGCAATTCACTGGTGACCGAAAGGGAATTCCCGCAAGAAATTGATGTTAGCGGTCAGGAACCGCGCATCGGGGTGTTTATTTGTCATTGCGGGAAAAATATCGCCGGGGTGGTGGACGTACCCGCTGTAGTGGAACATGTTAAAAAACTGCCCCATGTGGTTTACGCCACCAACAATATTTACGCCTGCTCCCAGGATAGCCAGGCCGCGATGCGGGAATTGATTGAGGAACACAAGTTAAACAGAATCGTTGTTTCGTCCTGCAGCCCCAGGACACACAAGCCGCTTTTCAAAGAAACATTACGGGAAGCGGGTTTAAACCCGTACCTATTTGAAATGGCCAATATCAGGGACCAATGTTCCTGGGTACACATGCACGAGCCGGCCAAAGCCACCGAGAAGGCCAAAGACCTTAGCAGCGCGGCTGTATCCAAAGCATCGCTGTTGACACCGATAAAGAATATTAAAGTGAACGTTACCCGAGCCGCCCTGATCATCGGCGGAGGGGTGGCAGGTATGACAAGCGCTCTAAACCTTGCCGAACAGGGTTACCGGGTGCACTTATTGGACAAAAGTAATCAGTTGGGCGGTAACGCCAGGCTAATTAGCAAGGGCTTTAACAACGAGGATATCAACGCATTAGTAACAGGACTATCAGACAGAGTTAATAACAATCCTCTAATCGACATCTACAACGGCTGCGACATACGTGAAGTATCCGGTTACAAGGGCAATTTCACCACCATGTTTTCAGACGGTCGGCAAGTCAAGCATGGAGTTACTATTATTGCCACCGGTGCTGAGGAAGCGAAACCGGTTGAATACCTTTACGGCCAGGATCAACGGGTAATGACCCAACTGGAACTGGATCAGGCCATCGCCGCCGCTGAACCGCGGGTCAAAAACGCTCGCAGTATAGTGATGATCCAATGTGTCGGCTCCCGGGATGAGCAGCGGCCTTACTGCAGCCGCATCTGCTGCAGCAGAACAATGCAGTTAGCCCTACAACTAAAAGAAATCAATCCTGATTGTTCAATAATAGTACTGTACCGAGATATCAGGACTTATGGTTTCTTAGAGGATAACTACCGCGCAGCACGGGAACAGGGAGTACTGTTTTTCCGCTATGAACAGGATAATAAACCGGTGGTGGAGACAGTGCCGAATAACGGGGGGGATATGCTGCGGGTAACCGCGACGGATCACGTATTCGGTGGTTCTTTCCAGGTTAACCCGGACCTGGTGGTTCTGGCTGCGCCGGTGGCACCGCCGGAATCCAACCGGCAGTTATCTCAATTGCTAAAGGTTCCTTTAAATCAGGACGGCTTTTTCCAGGAAGCGCACATGAAGCTGCGGCCGGTTGATTTTGCCTCGGAAGGCGTGTTTATGTGCGGGCTGGCCCACGGGCCTAAAAATATTGAGGAGACGATTACCCAGGCCAAAGCGGCAGCGGGTCGCGCGTCTGTAATACTCAGCCGGGATACCTTGGAGTCGGGCGGCGTGGTAGCCGTTGTACAGCAGGATAAATGCGCTGCCTGCCTGACCTGCGTACGCCTATGCCCCTTTAAAGCCCCAACCATTAAAAATCACAGGGCAGAAATTGAGTCGGTGATTTGCCAGGGTTGCGGTACCTGCGCCAGTGAATGTCCCAACAAGGCCATAACACTTCAGGGTTACAGTGATAGTCAATTAAGCAAAGCAGTAGATGGATTGTTTGTATAGCAGCGAAAAAGAAGCGAAAACCGGGTGCGGGTATGTGTTAAAATGCCACATACAGCACCCGGTTTTTTTAATGTGTCAGGGGACGGTCCTTTGACACACTCTGTCCCCCTTCTATAAGCCCGTTATTTTATATATAAAGAAGTGTATCTACCACGCGGCAGGAATAACCCCACTCGTTGTCATACCAGGCGATCACTTTAACCAGCGATCCGTCTGTAACCATAGTGCAGGAAGCGTCTACCACAGCTGAAAAGGGTGACCCGCTGAAATCTTTAGAGACAAGCGGTTCCTGGCAGTAATCGATAATCCCCCGCAATTCCCCGGCAGCCGCATCCCGGAAGATTCCGTTGACTTCCTCTACACTCACAGAACGGCCCATTTGAGCCACCAGGTCCACCACAGAAACGTTGGGGGTTGGTACACGGATGGACATGCCGTTAAGTTTCCCGGCCATTTCAGGCAGCACCAAAGATACCGCCTTGGCTGCACCGGTGGTGGTTGGGATAATGGAAAGCGCTGCGGCTCTGGCTCGGCGAAGGTCTTTGTGGGGCAGGTCCAGAATGCGCTGGTCGTTTGTATAGGCATGCACTGTGGTAACCATGCCCCGGACAATGCCAAATTCCCGATTAAGAATCTTTACCAAGGGTGCCAGGCAATTGGTAGTGCATGATGCTCCCGAAACGATATGGTGTTTGTCAGGATCGTATTGTTCTTCGTTAACACCCATAACAATGGTTATATCCGGCTCCTTAGCCGGCGCAGATATCATTACTTTTCTTGCTCCGGCAGACAAATGTTTTGCCGCCGCCGCCTTATTATTAAACTTACCTGTGGATTCAACCACGTATTCCACGCCCAACTCGCCCCAAGGAATGTTTTCAGGCTTGTCTTGAGCCGTAATAGCAACCTTATTTCCATTATATAAAATCCCATCTTCGACCACTTGTACATCCCCGGGATCCTTTCCGTGCACTGAATCATATTTCAGCAGGTGAGCTAGGGTATGTGCATCAGCAAGGTCATTAATGGCCACCACTTCAATTCCGGGTACCTGTTGTGCAATACGAAAAACATTCTTTCCAATACGACCAAAACCGTTAATACCGATGCGTTTGATCAAGAATTATTTCACTCCTTTAAGAAATTTATTAACGAACTTTCTAACAAATTAAGCTGGGCAAGGTTTTAAGAGTTAGTGAAAATGATAACACATAATGTACTATCCTGACAATAAATGCTAAGAATAATTTATTGGTTCCAAAATGAGAGTCAAGCAGGATTGTTATGCTCACTGACGTAAATAATAAAGGGTGTATATTTTGGAGGGATTGCCATGATATTAACCACTCCGCCGGTGGATGGCAAGGTTATTGAACTGTTTACCGTGACGGGGTAGCCAGCTTTGATCATGAGGCACACATCTGGGCGTTGCAGCAAATGGAATCGGTGTTGGGTGCCAAAATTGTCTGATTTAAGAGCACCTGTCGAAACCATGACCGGATAATGTAGTGGACAAACCTACCATGGTACCATAAAATATGTTAGAATGATGTCCCCGATGAAATGTTCTCAATTAAAGGAGAGATTTTAGGAATGGAAAACACCGGGCAGGCAAGGACAGTAAAAAAATACAAAAAAGGTAACATTACCGCCGCCTTTGGAACGGACCTTTTCATTCAGGGTTTTACATCCATTCCAAATTTGTTACTTAAGCTATATAAAAATATGGGTATTTCAGACACCGAAATGATGTTGGTTATTCAATTATTTAGGCTGCGTACCGAAGACAAAAATTTTCTGCCATCGCTTAAAGAACTGGGTAATGTGATGCAAAAAAACGAAGAACAAATTACCGCTGATCTGGAAAGCTTGTTGCAAAAGGAAATGCTTAGAGTGACCGATTTTTACGACGACGGTAGACACCTGGTGATCAAGGGCTACGACTTTGAACCGCTGTTTGAAAAACTATCCGAAATATGGGCTTGTATTAGAGTTAGAGAAAACGAGCGGCTTAGTAAGATGATGGAAAATGAACCCGGCGCGGCCGTGAATCTATATAGCAGTTTTGAAAAAGAATTTGGGCGCCCATTATCACCCATGGAAGTGGAACAAATTAACCTTTGGTCCACTAAGCTTAACTCTAACATGGTCCTGGAGGCACTGCGCAAAGCTGTGATGATGGGTAAACACAACTTTAAGTACATTGACAGCATCTTGCTGGAATGGGAAAAAAATAATTTGCGCAACCCGGGCGACGTGGAAGAATACGACAAACGGTTTAAAAACCGGCACAGCAGCTCCAAGCAGGGAGCCCGGGGTAAAGAGAACAACAAGAAGAGTATGATCCAGTCCCTGTATATGAGTTAATTATTCAGGAGTCAGGAGTCAGAATTCAGAATAAAAGAAAAGCAAAAGCGTTTGCTGACGGCAAAAGTCACACTTATTTCATGCTTGCTGTTTATCACCTTCAAGTGAATCATAATATTTTTACCCAACAGATTGGTAAATTGAAGTATTATCACGGGATATTCTGAATTCTGACTCCTGAATTCTGAATACCTAAGAAATAAGGGGTTGTCCGGTGTTGTCCGAACAGTGTAATCTTTGCGCAGGCCGCGGGTTGATCATCCGTGACAACGAAGCGGAACAATGCCCATGCGTTAAACAACGCTTGGTTTACAATCGATTTAAAGCATCACGAATTCCACCTAAAATGAGCACGTATACTTTTGAAAGTTTTCAGCTTAAGTATTATTCTGATCATAAAATCGATCCGGTTAAAAAAATTTCTTATCGAAGCTCGGCTTCCACTACCTTGCAGGCGGCCAAAAAATTTATCAGCGACTACCTAGAAGATATGCATATTCCAGGGTTACTATTTACCGGCCCAGTGGGCAGCGGTAAAACCTTTTTGGCCTGCTGCATTGCCAACACTCTGCTGGGCCAAAACAAAACCCTGCTTTTTGCAGTTGTCCCTGATCTGCTGGACCAAATTAAAGCCACTTATGATATCAATCGTTTAAATACAGTCACCGAGACCCAACTGCTTGATACCGCCCGGGAAGTCCCGCTATTAATACTGGATGACCTGGGGGCGCACAATTACACTGACTGGACTAGAAATAAGATTTATTCAATTATTAATTACCGTTTAAACTACCTTTTGCCCACGATTATTACCAGCAACATCAACCTGGAAGATTTGGATGATTACCTGGGTGAAAGGACAACGTCCCGCATTTTCCAAATGTGCCGTCCTTACCGCCTGCTGGTGGATGTGGATATCCGTATGCAGGAGGCCAGGCGGTAGGCAGGTTTTAGATTTAACCGGCCTGTTCTGTCCCGGAGCAGGTTTATTGGTCAAGGAGACACTATGCCCCGTAATAAAAAACTACGCACCGGCATCACCACCGGGGCTTCGGCGGCAGCGGCCGCCAAAGCAGCAGCCAGCGCCCTTTGGGCAGGTTTGTATCCCGATTACGTGACGGTTAGCAATCCCGCCGGAGACATCATAGAAATACCAATCAGCCATTATTTTGATCTGCCCGATGGTAAAGGGGCCGTGGTGATCAAAGACGGCGGCGATGACCCGGACGTCACCCATGGACTGGCCATCACTGTATCTGTCTCCACCACCGCAAAGGGTTCAGTATCTATAAGCGGCGGGGAAGGAGTAGGCACGGTGACCCGCCCGGGATTGCAGGTGCCGGTAGGGAGCCCCGCCATCAACCCGGTGCCCGAGAAGATGATTAGAACCGCCCTAGCCGAAGTACTACCGGAAAATTACGGCTGTACCGTAACCATCAGCGTGCCTGGTGGGGCCAAAGCAGCCGAGCGCACCTTGAACCCACGGATGGGCATCGTGGGGGGCATATCCATCCTGGGCACCACCGGCATCGTGCGGCCCATGTCCGAGGATGCTTTTAAAGATTCTCTGGCCCCTCAGGTCGACCTGGCTATGGCGGCCGGTTACGAAACAGTGGTGCTTACGCCGGGCCGGATGGGTTACCGCAACGCGGTAAACTACGGCCTGCCTGAAAAAGCAGTAGTGGAAATGAGTAATTTTGTAGGCTTTATGTTGAACGCATGTGTAGATAAGGGCGTTAGAAAAGTATTGTTATGGGGCCACCACGGCAAGCTGATTAAAGTAGCGGCGGGTATATTCCACACCCACAGCCGCGTGGCCGATGCTAGAGGCGAAATCATGGCCGCCTTGGCCGCTTACCTGGGTGCCGAGCGTGAAACTGTGCGTTCCCTAATGAGCTGCAACACCACCGAGGCGATGACCCAAATATTAGCGGAACATAATCTGCTTGAAGTACTTGAACTGGCTGCCAAGCGGACCAGCGCCAGGGCTGCCGAACATGTAAGAGGCCAACTGGTGGTGGGTACCGCTCTGCTTTCTATGGACGGCAGGCTGGTGGCTGCTGACCGGCAGGCCCGCGAGATAGGACGTGAGTTGGGATGGCGGGTATAACTGTAGTTGGATTGGGCCCGGGCAGCAGAGATTATCTGACCGAAGCCGCAGAACACGCTATTAACCAGGCTGACATCTTGATCGGCGGGCGCCGACACCTGGATATGTACAACCACCTGACGGTGGAAAAATATCCAATCACCGCGGATATGGCACCGCTAGTGGATATTATAGAAGCAAACGTGGCAGCCGGAAAACACGTGGTCGTGCTGGCTTCAGGCGACCCGGGGTTTTACGGTATTCTGTCCACCTTGAAGCGCCGTCTCCCGGGACTGCGGCCTGAGGTAGTGCCCGGTATATCATCATTCCAATTGGGCTGCGCCAAGCTTGGCATATCCTGGGAAGATGCCTGTCTGACCAGTTGTCACGGACGTGATCCGGCGGCTTTGGTGGCAGCAGTAAATAAGCATGCCAAGGTGATTACGCTTACCGATCCGCAAAACACCCCCCCCGCACTGGCCCGGGCGTTGCTGGGCGGGGGAATTGGTGACTTGTCGGTACATGTGGCCTGCAACCTGTCCTATAATGACGAATCTTTGACCACCACCACTTTAAAAGAACTGGCCGCAGCAGAGCAATGGTCCTCAAGTAACTGTATCATGGTGATTATTAATGAAAAATAAACGATGGCCTTATCTAACCCCGGGCATTCCGGATGACATGTTTATCAGGGGCAAAATCCCCATGACCAAAGAAGAAATACGAGTGGTCACCCTGGCTAAAGTCAGGCCTGCAGCGGGGCAGATTATCTGGGACGTCGGTGCGGGTACGGGATCGTTATCAGTGGAAGCCGCCCGGCTGACACCAGGCGGCACCGTGTACGCCGTAGAAAAAAACCCGGCGGGCATTGAGCTGATTGTCCAAAACACCCGCCGGTTCGGACTTGATAACGTGGTTCCCGTGGCGGGGGAAGCTCCGGCGGTGTTAAAAGAACTGCCCTCGCCACACCGCGTGCTAATCGGCGGCAGCGGTGGCAGGCTGGCGGAAATATTGGCGTATGTGCTAAAAAGAATGGTGCCGGACGGGCGCATTGTCATCAATGCCGTGACCCTGGAAACCGTGGCCGGTTTAATCGTCCCGCCCGAAGGGTGGCGGTGCGAAATAGTTCAGCTGCAGGTTTCCCGATCCGTTCCAGCCGGCCAAGTGCACATGTGGCGGGCGTTAAACCCGGTATGCATCATCACCCTGGACAAGCAATGAAATAGGCACCCCTTGAACCATTATTTTTAACAGTTAATGGAGGAATGAATTTGACAGGCATATTTTACGGCATTGGGGTGGGACCAGGCGACCCGGAACTGATCACCTTGAAAGCCCAAAAAATACTTTCCCGGGTCGATGTACTTTGTGTACCCAAATCACGCCTGGAAAACGAAAGCCTGGCCATGTCGGTGGTCAAGGCGGTGGCTGACCGGGAACATAACCTTCTGGAACTGGAGTTTCCCATGTCCATGGACCGCGAAGTTCTGGAACAAAGCTGGCAAAACGCGGGACAACAGGTCGCCGAAAAATTAATGACTGGACAGGATGTAGCCTTCATTACTATCGGCGACCCCACCCTGTACAGTACATTTGGCTATCTGCTCAGGTTTATCAAGGTCAATTACCCCCAAGTGGCTGTGGAAATCGTGCCCGGGGTATCTTCCATAACGGCCTGCCCGGCTGCCCTTTTAGAACCGCTCGTGGAAGGCGATGAAAAACTGGCGGTCGTGCCGGCCGCGTACAACCTGGACGACCTGAAAAACATAATTGATGTTTTTGACACTGTGGTATTGATGAAAGTAAGCCGCCGGATGCCTGAATTAATGCAGTTCCTGAAGCAGTATGATAATGTGCAAACATTCTTTGTCAGCCGCTGCGGTTACCCGGATCAGTTTACCACCGCTAAACCGGAAACGGTGCTGGAGCAAAAATTGCATTACATGTCATTGCTAGTAGTTAAAAAAAGCAAGTCCCAATAAGAAAAGGGGACCATGCGAAAGGGATGGATAAATGATTTATTTCGTGGGCGCCGGGCCCGGTGACCCGGAATTGATTACGGTTAAGGGAGCTAAAGTGCTGAGCCGGGCCCAGGTTGTCATATACGCCGGGTCCCTCGTAAATCCGGAACTGCTGGA
The DNA here is from genome assembly GCA_016841675.1 of Desulfotomaculum sp. Taxonomy (GTDB): domain Bacteria; phylum Bacillota; class Desulfotomaculia; order Desulfotomaculales; family Desulfallaceae; genus BRH-c8a. The sequence continues at coordinate 27,535 of JAENYQ010000012.1, read as the reverse complement.
CATGTGTGCCCAGGGTACCGAAATACACAACAGCGCCACTATGACCCTGGATGAAATAACCGGGGTTATGGTTGAGGCGTACCGGGCCGGTAAAGCGGTGGTGCGACTGCACACCGGCGATCCGTCCCTTTATGGCGCCATCCAAGAACAGATGGACATCCTGGACCGGGAGGCGGTGCCCTACAAAGTAGTTCCCGGCGTCAGCTCTTTTTTAGCTGCCGCGGCAGCTATACCCCACGAACTTACCCTGCCTGGTGTCACCCAAACCGTTATTCTGACCAGAATGGGGGGCCGCACCCCGGTGCCGGAAAGAGAGTCCATTCGCTCCCTGGCCGCTCACCGGGCTACCATGTGCATATTTCTTAGCGTACATATGCTGGACAAGCTAGCCGCGGAGCTTATAGCCGGAGGCTATGCTGATGAAACACCGGCGGCAGTGGTGGAAAAGGCCTCCTGGCCCGGAGAACGTGCGCTTGTAGGCACTCTAGCGGATATTGCAGCTAAAACGCATGCTTCCGGAATTACCCGCACCGCCATGATTATCGTTGGCGAAGCCCTCAGCGCCGGTTATCGTCCCTCGTACCTTTACGACGCCGGCTTTGCCCATGGGTATCGCGGTGAAGACGATTGAAAACCGCTCTTTTTTGTCTCACCGCCGCTGGTTATAATCTGGCCCTAAAAATCAAACAATCCCTGGTTTTACAGGGTGAACAGGCGGATTTATACGCCCCGGGCAAAGAGTTTGCCCGGCCCGAGCAAACCATTATTTTTAGTTCCCTGGCTGCCGCGGTGGCAGAAGCTTTTTCCCGCTACCACCGCATTATTTTGATCATGGCCTTGGGTATTGTGGTCAGGATGATTGCTCCTCATATCAAAGATAAGCATACCGACCCGGCAGTAGTAGTATTGGACGAAGCGGGGGAACACGTAATTAGTGTCTTGTCGGGACACCTGGGGGGGGCCAATGAACTGGCCAGGCTAATCGCCACTCTGACCGGGGCCCGTCCGGTTATTACCACAGCCACTGATGTGCACGGTCTGCCGGCGGTTGATGACCTGGCCCGGGTTTACAACCTGGCCATGGATCCGCCAGCCACAGCCAAAGTAATTAACACCGCTCTGGTCAATGGCGGTACTGTTTGTTTCTATGCCCCCACAGAAATAACGCGGTCCAGAGTACCCGGTATAGAGTACCGTTACCCGGATGATTACCCGCACCGTTGCGCAGATGTCCAATACCATGTTGTGGTCACCAACCGCATACCGGATCGGGAAGAACCCCATACTGTTTTCCTACGGCCCCGCAACCTGATAGCAGGGGTAGGGTGCCGGTCAGGCACTGCTGATGATCAGATAATGGCCGCCTTAAACACCGCCCTAGAACTGTGCCGGTGCTCCCCGCTCAGCCTGCGAGCCCTGGCCACTATTGACGTCAAGGAAAAGGAACCGGGCTTGCGCAGTACAGCCAAACGTTTACAGCTACCCCTGGTTGTTTTTTCCTCGGCCCGGATCAACCAATTCCTGCAGCAAGCCGAGCACAATATAGCGCTTTCAAAATTCGTACATCAAAAGGTAGGAGCCCCTGCGGTGTGTGAACCGGCAGCGCTTCTGGCCTCCAGAAAGGGTGAACTGTTATTACCGAAACACAAATTTCAGGGCATCACCATAGCGGTAGCGGAGGATCAATAGCTGTTATCGGTACCGGCCCCGGTGCCATTGAATACTTGAGTATCAAAGCCCGGGAAGCGCTGGCCTCCGCTGAGGTAATTGTGGGATACATAACTTATATAGATTTAATTAGGGACTTCATTGGTGCACGAGAGATTATCAGCACCGGTATGACCAGAGAGATCGAACGGTGCCGCAAGGCGGTGGAAGTGGCTTCTTCGGGCCGGCGGGTAGCCGTAATTAGCAGCGGCGACCCCGGTGTGTATGGTATGGCCGGGCTGGTGCTTGAAATAATGGAAACCGAAGGGCTGCTGGGGAAAATTCCCGTAGAGGTAATCCCGGGTATTACTTCGGCCACAGCATCGGCCGCCAAGCTGGGCGCGCCCTTGATGCATGATTTCGCAGTAATCAGCCTTAGTGACCTGCTCACGCCCTGGGAAACCATCGAAAAGAGATTGGAAGCGGCTGCCCGGGCAGACTTTGTCATTGTTCTATACAACCCGGCCAGCAAAAAAAGAACCTGGCAGATTGAGAAGGCGCAAGAAATATTTTTACGCCATAAACCACCGACAACACCGGTTGGGATTGTTAAAAATGCAGCTAGGGAAGAGGAAACCGTGGTCATTACCGATTTGCAGGGCATGCTGGAACACCCGGTGGACATGCTGAGCACGGTTATCGTGGGCAACCGCTCCACCCGCCGGTTAGGCGATTTTATGGTTACACCGCGAGGTTACCAGGTATGATCCTGCTCCTGGCCGGCACTGCTGATGGCCGAGAGATTGCCGTCCGCCTCGGTGACGCCGGCCATCGGTTTATCGCCTGTGCGGCCACCGAATACGGAGGCCGGCTCCTGGAAAACTCAAGTGCCGAAGAAATTATCCCCGGCCGCCTTAACGCGGAAGAACTAGCCGAACTAATTTGTAACCGAAACGTACAGTTGGTCATAGACGCCACCCACCCGTACGCAGAAGCGGCCACCGTCAATGCAGACCAGGCCTGTGCCGTTGCTGCAGCCAAATACATCAGGTTCCAAAGGCCGGCTCTGGTGATGCCGGTAAGCCCGCTTATCCACCCGGTACGAGGATACCGGGAAGCAGCTGACCGGGCGGTGAAACTGGCTGAGCAATGTATTTTCTTGACCATCGGCGTCAAAACCCTCTCCACATTTGTGACTGCCGCCCGCACTGCGGGGAAGAAGGTGATCGCCAGGGTTATGCCGGATTTGGAGGGCCTGCGCCAATGCCTTGAATTGGGTATCGAGCCCGGGGACATTGTGGCCATGCAGGGGCCCTTTTCCGCAGACCTGAATAAACAGCTAATAATTCATTACCAAGCCGATGTACTGGTAACCAAGGAAAGCGGCACCATCGGCGGTACCGACGCCAAACTTGAGGCTGCTCTTGCTTTGGCCATACCGGTGGTTTTGATTACAAGGCCTCCGGTGCCGGAAGGGGCAGTAGATAATATAGAGGAATTGCTGACCATTATTGCGTTATACGAAAGGACGAAATGTAAATGAAAACTGCAATCATTATCCTTAGTCATGGCAGCAGGTTGCCGGAGGCACAAGCCACCCTGCAAAAAATTACTGCTTTGGTTTCTTCCGAGGTCGATGAAAAATTTATCGTAGAAGGAGCAGCATTGCAATTTAACCAACCCGACCTGCCCGCAGCCATCGCCCGGGCAACGGGTCAAGGCGCCCAACAGGTTGTAGTGGTACCACTATTCCTGTACCTGGGACTGCACATGCAGCGCGACATCCCGGAAATTCTGGCCGAACAAAAAAACCGTTACCCCGGGGTCAAAATATCGATGGCCGAACACATCGGGGCTGATCCACGTCTTTTGGATATTATCATGGACCGGGTCAAGGAGGCGTCAAAAAGTGAATTATAATCCTAACCCGTCGGAAATAGAACGCGAAAGCATGGCCATTATTGAACGGAATGTGCCTGCTATTTTGGAACTCCCGGCGGGAGAGAGAGCAATTGTAAAAAGAATTATCCATACAACCGGGGATTTTAATATCGCATCGCTGGTGCAAATACATCCCCGGGCCGTTGAGGCAGGGCTGGCCGCCCTTAAGAACTCCTGCACTATATTTACCGATGTGAACATGGTGCTGGCCGGCCTGAACAGAACAAAAATGGCCACACTAAATGTTAATGCCGCCTGCCGCATAGGCGACTTCGATGTGGTGGCGCAAGCAAAGCGAACTGGGGAAACCAGGGCCAGGGCGGCCATGCGCTCCGCCGGACCGCTGGATGGCGATATAGTGGTCATCGGCAATGCCCCTACGGCGCTTTTTGCCCTGTGCGAAATGATTGAGGCCGGTACCGCCAGCCCGGCGCTGGTTATAGGCACGCCGGTAGGATTTGTGGGAGCTCGGGAGTCCAAGGAATTGCTGGTAGCACTGAACAAAGTGCCCTACGTAAGTATGATAGGCACCAGAGGAGGCAGCACCATTGCCGCCTCGGTAGTAAATGCATTACTTTATATGCTGTAGAAAAAGGAAAGGAAGATGGGGTCAGGCTCTTAACTTATTAACTTATTGGCTGAACTTCGCCAATAAGTTAATAAGTTAAGAGCCTGACCCCATCCACATTTTTCCAGTATTTTTGATTTTTATTGGGTAATAATACTATTTGCGCGGAAAGGAGGAGAACATGAGCGCTTGTTTTTCCAGATTGGCCGGCGTTTTACTGCTGGTGCTGTGCTTTTTGTTCTTTAATATAAGCAGTGCCCAGGCCGGAACGGAAAAAAAAGTGGTCAGTGATACTACCGCGGAAACAGTAATCTATACCATACAGACGGGGGATACCTTATCGGGGATCGCTAAAGAATTTAATGTCAATTTAAAACAATTAATTCGCGTCAACAACCTGGAATCAACGGTGATCCATCCTCGCCAAAACCTGGTGCTTCCACCGGAAGGACAGTTAGAAACAACCGCCCTGTCCCGAGGGAATATATCCAGGGAAGAATTGATGCTTTTAGCCAGGGCTATTCACGCTGAGGCACGCGGGGAGGGCTTTATGGGTCAAGTGGCTGTGGGAGCGGTAATTGTTAACCGCGTGCATAGCAAGCTTTTTCCTAACACTTTAAGAGAAGTAATTATGCAGAGCAACAAGCACGTTTTTCAGTTTACGCCGGTTTCCAATGGTACTATTAACCTGGAGCCGGACCAGTCCGCCATCGAAGCTGCGTTGGAGGCCTTGGAAGGAAACGACCCCACTGGTGGGGCGCTGTTCTTTTATAATCCCTCCATCAGCACAGATAAATGGATCACTACACTGCCCGTCGTAACGCGCATCGGCAGGCATGTTTTTGCCACTAAAGCATAAGCAGGGGCTAGCCTCCTGCTTACACTATTTCTCGCACCTTGATGCCGGCAACGGTTACATTAACATACTTCACCGTTAACCCGGTCATATGTTCTACTTGTTCCTTTACGTACGCCTGCACTTCCCGGCTGGTATTATTGATCTGTGTTTTTATATCAACCAGGATTTCTATTGTTATGCTTACCTCATTTTCATTTCTGTCAATGCTTAATTTTTTTACTTCCGCCACTCCGGAAACTGTATTGGATGCCCAAGTGACAATAGATTTAAGCGCCCCCAGGGAAATGGTTAGTTTACCGTACATAGTGAAAGTGGGCCTGATCACCGACTGCTCCCGCCAGCTTTTGTTCCCTCGGTGTCCTTTACGGCGCATAAAAACTTGCAGCGGGTTAATTATGGATTCGGGAAAGGTTTTTCTTACTTCAACCGTAGGGGCCGGGATTACATGCTTGCTGTGTTGGCTTCGCATGGTTCTGGCTTTTCTAATCTCCTTGGGTGAAGCAATTTCATCGATATTGATGTATTTGGTTATACCGGGCAAACCAAGCCTGTGGGCAATTTTGTCGATCATCTTAACTGAAGTACCCAGAATTAGCAATCTATCCGGCGCCAATTCGCCAATGGCTTTTCTGGCCGCTTCCATTTGTTCCGGTTCGTTAAATAATGCCGTTTTGATAGCCCCAATTCGGGTGGGCTGTTTTTTAGCCGAAATTCCGGCTACAATTTGGTTCCCCTTAATAATTAATCCATCGTCAATGATAACTTCGGCACCCGTTTGGTAAGCCAGCAGAACAGCCCGGTGACTTTTCCCCGTTCCGCTTGATCCTACCAATGCGTATACTTCCAATTGTGAACCCCCATTTCCGGCGCTTGTTGCCATTTTATAAAAATGTACGGCCTTTGGACCGAATTACTACCATGATCATTAACCAATAATAATATATTTGTCTGTTGAAGATAAAGCTACCTTATAATATTATATATAATCATCCCTTGTTGTCATTATATATTATGACCTTTGCCAGGATATTACAGCCAGAATAGGGATAACTTAACAGGAGTGAGCCAGGTGGCCGTTATTTTTATTGAATTACTGCAAAAGGAATTTAACTTAAACGAAAACGAAATCAACCTGCTGAGCAAAACAACCCGCCAATTAAAAAAAGATGACCGGCGGGCTTATTTTGGTCAACTTAAGCGTAGAGAAAAAGACTTTAAATCTTTCATGAAGCGTCAATATGAAACAATGACACTGGAATCCCAAGCACAATGGTTAGAATCTGTTGTGCAAAGTTTGTTGGACCGGGGTGGCGAACCGGATCTGGCGGACAATTTGGCCATGAGCGTCATCGGACGCATACCGGTGTATAACCGAATGCGCGAGCGGGCTGAAAAGGAAGGATTCAAGCTAAAAGCCTTGACCAATTTTGGTGGCATGAGCACGGTAATCATGCTGGTAGGAGTAATTACCGCTATTGTGCTATATTTGACCGCCAAGTAACACTATGTCATTCTGTATTTTTTAGGGTAGACCACCATGCCGCTATCACGGCACCATCAGAAGGATGAAGATCTGTTTGGTTTGTCATTGCTATGAATACAAGAATTGAAGAACCTTTTAAGCCTGTCATTCTGAGCGCAGCGAAGAATCTTAAAACCCAGATCCTTCGCTACGCTCAGGATGACAAGCTTAATCTTGACGAAGGTAGATTGTATTCGTTTATTGTGGTGCGGGTACGCGTGATAATTCCGAACGAAGTGAGGAATCTAGATCCTTCGCTACGCTCAGGATGACAACCTAAAGTCCGTTTTCAGGGTAGATCACGGTGCAATTCCACATCACAGGGGCACACCTCGCGGGCGCCCCTGCGATAAAGATTAGTTAAAGTTTAGAAGTTAGGAGTGGGTGTTTATATGTGCCATGAACCAACCGCTCATGCTACAGCACTAAAAGGTTTTCTCTCCACCCAACCGGAGGAAATGGTAATCAAATGCGGGACGACATACTCAAATGACCGTAAGCATATTTTAATTGAGTATTTCGGTAAAAAATACTTGGTTTCACTACAAAACGGCGAAGTTAAAACAACCCTGGGGGAAACAGTTTCATTAAACGATGCCACACTAATATTGCAATACTTAAGGCAGTGCAGCGGCTTGCCGCCCCGGGGTAAATGGCTGTCATTTCTGGAACTGCCCGAGGGAATAATGCATCACGAACCTTTTCTGAATGACGCTTGCCATCCCCTGGCTCAAACATTTGGCCACCGCCTCGAATTATTTAACCAGTTAGCGAGTCAACTGGGAGCCAATAACATTCAGATGGGAGACACAGCGGTTTATGTGCCGGCTTTTGCTAAACTGCCACTGGCCGTCGCTATTTGGGAAGGGGACGACGAGTTCCCAGCCAAGGCGGTAATCTTATTCGACAGCATCGCACCGCATCAGCTTACTACAGCGGCACTGTGGGTGCTGGGCTGTGAGCTGACCAGAAAATTGCAGGTTATGACGGAACAAATATAATAAGGCTGTACACCTCAGGGGTATACAGCCAGCATAACTTAAACTTTATTTTTAGGTAATTCTGTAAATCCAGTTTACGCCACTATTATTGTCCCAGTTGAGTGCGTCATCCCTAAAACAGAAATTAAGTTGACTGTCTTTTATATCAACAGTTTGCACCCAACCTTCTTCTGTCCTTTGCATCAGGTAATCTTTAGTTTCCTTCCACTCGTTACCTTCCCCAAAGCCGCCGTGCAGCCACACTTGCCTGGCGCCATTCTGGTTGAGCATTCCGTTGTAACGGACCGCGATTTCTTTGCCGTCTTGTTTTAACGGCTTTACTTGAACTCCCTGGATGGGGGCGGAGAAGGTAAATGCATTGAGAGATTTGGTCATAGTACACCTCCGTTTTTCCTTGGACTTAAATTCGCAATATCATCATCACTAATAAACCTTAGTTTATACAAAAACCAGCCAATTATTAGCCCGCTCATTAATGATCTTCTCTTGAACCAAGCCAATATTTGCAGGTTGTTAAAAAACACCTGGCTCTTTTAATTGACAACCTTGGCGATATACGATATTATATTTTTTGCCTGGTTTTTAAACTTGGTCTTAAAAAGATACATCGGGATGTAGCTCAGTTTGGTAGAGCGCACGGTTCGGGACCGTGAGGTCGCACGTTCAAGTCGTGTCATCCCGACCAAAAACCCCCTTTGCAATAGCAGAGGGGGTTTTCTAATTTTTATAACCTGATTATTCCCTTTACTTAATATTTTTTATCATGGTTATACCGTTAACTCAGTAAGTGGTACAGCGTCGTGTCATTCTGAACGAAGTGAAGAATCTAGATCCTTCGCTAACGCTCTTAGATGACAGCTCTCCCCCCGCGGTGCACAATTGTTTATTAAAAATGTTTATCTCATCAATGGGGATTATTGAGTAAAGGGAATAATCATGTTTTTTATTAACAATTGTGCAAGCTGTCATCCTGAGCGCAGCGAAGGATCTGGTTTTAAAATTCTTCGTTGCGCTCGGAATGACAGGCTTAATGACAAGGTTCTTTTCTTGTATTCATAGCAATGATAAGACGCGTTTTATCCTATTCGTCGCCTTCCTCTGGCGGAGCAAAGCCTCGGCGCAGGGTATTTTCTACTACTACGCGAGGAACGGTGAACTGGAGCAGGTAATCAGGCCCGCCGGCCTTGGAACCGATCCCGAACAGCTTGAAACCGCCAAAGGGATGCCTTTCCACGATGGCCCCGGTGCAGCCGCGGTTGATATACAGGTTGCCCACCCGGAATTCCCGCCTGGCCCGGTCGATATTTTCGGGGCTGCGGGAGAAAATGCCGCCGGTAAGGGCAAACCGGGTCCCGTTGGCTACCTGTAATGCCTCATCAAAGTTTTTGACTTTAAGCACGCTCAGTACCGGACCGAAGATTTCCTCCTGGGCCAGACGGCTGCCGGGCTTGATCTGCTTCGGCAACGTCAGCATCGGCTTCACTCCAATTTTTGCCCACTTCCAGCACCTGCAGGGCGGCCAATTGAGCCCGGCGCTGCCTGGCCACCTCAGCAGCCCGAAAAAGGTACTCGGCCCGTTGCCGGGGTTCTATGTCACGCCAGGCCGGAAAAGCGATGCGAGCGGCAGTTATGGCCTGCTCAGCCTCTGCCTGTCCGGCAGATGAAACCGAGCCGATTACCTCAGTTGGTTTATTGGGGTTGGTAGAGACAATTTCCCGGCCGGTTTTGACTTCATGGCCACCAATATACAGGGGCACCTGAGCGCCCAGTTTAGCGCGCAGACCCTGTAGCGCCCCGGTGAATTCCCGCCGGGTTTGCTCAATGGTCCAGTCGTAAATGGAGAGGTTGCGAAATACATCCTTGTCCCCGTATTCAGGCGCGGTAACAGCAGGAGACTCCGGCGTGGGGTTCTCGGCCAGCAGTTCCAGCGGATTACGCAGCAGATATTCCTTGGACGTGCCCTCGGCAAAGCTTTGCCGCAGGAAGGACTCGTTGGCGGTATTCTCCAGCAGCCGGCGTACCAGGTAAGCCATGCCCGGAATCATTTCGCCAACGGGCGCGTACAGGCGCAGTTTCAGCCCGGCCTTACGCAGGGCGGTGCGCACCGGTTCCGCCATCCCGTATAACACCTGGTATTCCAGGTATTCTTCCGGAACACCCAGTTCCTTAGCCCTTTCCATGACATAGGCGATGGATCGGATATTATGGGAAGCGCAGGCGTAGGAAACATACTGGTGGTTCTCCAATAGTAGACTGGATAGCTTTTCGAAATTAGCATCGGTTTCATATTTATTAGTAAATACCGGAATACCCCAGTTTTTCTGCTTGGCCAGGATTACCTCGGCATCCCAATAAGCGCCTTTGACCAGTCGAATGGTGATGCGCTGACCCTTTTCTTTGGCCCACTGAATTAGATCCAGTAGATCCTGTTCACTGTCCTTTAGGTAGGCCTGGATGACGATGCCGATATAAGGGTATGATTTAAACTCCTCTTCATCCAATAAACTTTTATAAAGGGCCAGGGTTAAGTTTTTCAGGGTAGTATGTTCCATATCCAATAGCACGAATGAGCCCGTGCTGATGGCTTCACGGAAGATCGGGCGCAGCCGTTCCTTGGCCTTGGCTATAGATAAGGCCATACTTTTGGGATCCATTTGGGAATACAAAGCCGATGGTTTAATGGAAATGTTTATTTTGGGCGAGTGCCCCCAGTCCAGGTCGCCATTGCCGCCACCCAGGGCCTTCCATTTGCGCTGATCGGCAGACATAATCTTGAATAAATCCATGTAACGTTCGAAATACTCGCCCGCTTCCTGCTCGGAAACAACTGCCTCACCCAGCAAATCGACAGTAAAAGCAACACCGTCTTTACGTACCTTTTTTAGGGCGGACAGGGCATCTTTGGCGTCAACACCGACAATAAACTGGCGGGCCATGCCGGAAATGTTGGCGGAAGTCATTGAAACTGGACATTGAATAAGGTGTCAGGTTTTTGACACTGGAAATTTGTATTTCCTACAGTCTACATATTTGCTATAATGTGTACAAGCTAATATCCAGTGTTAAACGAGGAGGGGGATTTTTTTTGAAGCTTTTAATCATGGGACCTCCTGGGGCCGGTAAAGGTACCCAGGCTGAAGTGATGGTTAAGGAACTTAAACTTACGCACATTTCAACCGGTGATATGTTCCGCGCAGCCATCAAAGAGGGCACTGAAATGGGCAGAAAAGCCAAAGAATACATGGACCAGGGCGCCCTTGTGCCGGATGAGGTCGTTGTTGGCATGGTCAAAGAAAGACTTTCCAAGCCGGACTGCGACAGCTTCCTATTGGATGGTTTTCCGCGCACCCTGGATCAGGCGCAAGCCTTAGACGCTACCCTGACTGAAATGGGCATCAAGTTGGACGGCGTAGTCAACATAGCGGTACCCAGAGAGAAATTAATGGCTCGTCTGACCGGGCGCAGAGTCTGTAAAGGTTGTGGCGCCAGTTACCACGTAATATTCAATCTACCACAGGTGGAAGGCAAGTGTAACAGTTGCAACGGCGAACTGTACCAGCGCAGTGATGACAACGAAGTAGCCGTAGGCAACCGCCTGGATGTTTATGAAGCTCAAACCCAGCCTTTAATTGATTACTATAATCAGCAGGGGTTATTGTTTAACATCAATGGCGACCAGGAAATCAAAAACGTGCTAACAGACATTCTGGCCGCACTGAAAAAATAAGCAAATTTTCATAAGCCCCTGGTAATCCAACAGATCACCGGGGGCTTATCTTCGCACAGCCTGTAAGACCCCGCCCTCGCATAAGGAAAAGGGACACACCTGCTGAAGCATGGGTATTTCTTTGGGGACAGGAATGTCCCCAACTAATGGGATTAACAGGCTGTAAGCTCGAAATAAGTGCGGCTAAGGGTTAGCGGATAGGGGACACACCTCTGCTAATAGGTCAAACTTTTGGGTCGAGGTATGTCCCCAACGTATGGTTCAAAACCCCACCTGAACCAAGTCTTCTTTAAAAATTAAATGCAGGTGTGATATAAAAAATGACCAAGAAGTACAGCGGGCTGGCTCAGATATATGATTACCTGGTATCCGGAGTTGACTTTGACGGCTGGTGCGATTATGTCGAAGAATTGCTAGGCCGCTTTGGCCTCCAAGCAGCAAGCATCGCCGATATTGCCTGCGGCACAGGCAATACTGTGTTTCCGTTTGCCCACCGTGGTTATAAAACCGTGGGCGTGGACATATCAAGGGCCATGCTGGACCTGGCCCAGTCAAAGGCCCAGACCCAAAACTTGGACGTTTATTTCATTCAGCAAGACATGCGTGAACTGGCGCTGCCTGAACAAGTGGACCTGATTACCTGTTTCCACGATGGGCTGAACTATCTGCTGGATATCAAAGATATCAGACAAACCTTCAAGCGGGTTAATAACAATCTGCGCCCGGGGGGTACCTTTATTTTTGACTTGAACCGGGTCACCTGGTTGTCTGGGTCTGATAACACCCCGGTGGTGGTAGACGAACGAGATATGACCCTGATTTGGGAATCCGGTTATGTTCAGGCAAGTGAAATTTGGACCATCAAACTGCTCGCTTTCGTTCGTGAAGGGAATATCTATCATAAATGGACCGAAATACACCAGGAAAAAGGCTACCACCCGCTGGAAATAGTTTCCAGTCTATCAGATACCGGATTCAAGATACTGGGCAGTTTTAACGCTTTCGGTTTTAAACCCGCTGACAACAGCAGCGTGCGTCACTTTTACGTGGCTCAAAAAATGTAATTAGCGCTTCCTGGTCTACTATTGTTTTTGATCTAGAATTATTTTATAACATGTTTATACGGTTAACTCAGTAAGTGGTACAGCGTCGTGTCATTCTGAACGAAGTGAAGAATCTAGATCCTTCGCTAACGCTCAGGATGACAGCTCTTCCCCCGCGGTGCACAATTGTTTATTAAAAGTGTTTATCTCATCAATGGGGATTACTGAGTAAAGGGTATAACCATGTTATTTTATAATTACACCCAACAATTATTTTCGATAATCTTCGACCTTTAAATTTTATTAAGGTAATTTACGGCAACAGAAGCCGGTTTGCAGAAATGTATATGTGCATACATCATGCAAACCGGCTTAATTTAACTTAATTTAGATTATTTAAACCTCAATTGTTAAATTAATTTACCTATGCCAAGGAACAACCTGCAGGAACATCTTCCGCAATACGCTGCTGGACACCGTAGGCGGTCCCGCTACTATTGATTATATGATTAACGAATTGGGCTTCAAAAAAGTGGCCCTGATTACTGCCGTTAACAGTGAATTCAGCGTTAGCCTGAGCAAAATTTTTAAAGATGCCATCACTGAAATAGGCGGCGAAGCCGTTGAAAGCAGCATTTCCTACTGCGGGTTCTCCCCTGAGCAGCCCACTGAAGAAACCGCCAAGTTTATAGCAGACGTGCAGGCAAAGTATAACAAAGAAGCCGAACTGTTTATCGCTCAGGGTTACGACGCTTTGAAAATTATCTGCGATGCCATGGAAAGAGCTGACAGCGCCGATCCCAAGGTGTTTGTTGAAGCGTTAGCTCAAACTAAAGAGTATCCCGGTGTCTCGGGTGTAACCACCTTCTTGGAAAACCAAGAGCCAGTTAAAAGCCCTGTGTACCTCTTACAAGTTAAAGACCAGCAGTGGACCCTGCTGAAAAAAGTGCCGGTCGAAATGTAATCAATGTCTTAAACAGTATACAGGGGCCCGCCGCGGGGCGGCAGGCCCCTTGTATATGATTTAAAGGAGGACACTATGCTCAGCAACCTGCTAGTGCAGCTAATTAACGGAATAGCTCTTTGTAGAAGGCTCATTGAAATACCGTTTTAACTGCCTGACAATGTTCAAAATCAGTTTTAATTCCCCGGGCGAGCAATCCCTGACCACGTTTACCAACTCACGCACCAGAATATCCTCGTCGCCGCTTCCTCGGCCGACATCTTTCTATAACAGTGACTCAACCTGAATATTTAATGCCAAGGCAATTCTTTTCAGCGTCCTAATAGACGGAACCTTGTTGCCGCGTTCTACCTGACCGATATAGCTGTAATGCAGTTCGACCCGTTTGCCCAGACCTTCCTGGGTCAAACCCAGTTTCAGACGGGTCTCCTTGATTTTTTTACCCAGAACTACTCCGCCTTCGCTATCCACAAGAATACTCCTCCTAACCAACAATGTCAGCATATCGACATTGACAATATTACATAACTACGATATTATACCAAAAGTATTTCTCTGAATTTTCAGGAGGTGACGGACAGTAAAATGTCAATTTATGATGTAACAATCATCGGCGGTGGTCCGGCTGGATTAGCCGCGGGTATATACGCATCCAGAGCGGCCCTAAAGACGGTACTCATTGAAAAGGGTATGCCCGGTGGTCTTGCCGCCAGTACCGAAATGATTGAAAATTATCCTGGCTTTGCCGAAGGTATAGGCGGTCCGGAATTGATGATGCAAATGGATGCCCAGGCCCGCGGGTTTGGGTTGGAGGTACAAAGTGCCAATGCCGAGTCCATCATCGAAGGTGAAGGTTATTTTACCGTGATTACCGACGATGGCGAGATTAAAACCAAAACAATAATTTTGACCACGGGAGCACAGTCCCAGAAGCTGGATATCCCGGGGGAAGCAAAATTCCACGGTCGCGGTGTATCATACTGCGCCACCTGTGACGGTGCCTTTTTTAAAGGCAAAGAAGTAGCTGTGGTAGGCGGTGGTGACGCCGCTGTCGAGGAGGCACTTTACCTGACCAAATTTGCCAGTCGGGTGCACCTTATTCATCGCAGGGATGAACTTAGAGCAACTAAGATTTTGCAGCAACGGGCCCAAGTTAACGAACAGATAGTTTTTCATTGGTCAAATATTGTAGAAGAAATTCGCGGTGAACAAACAGTGCAGGAGATTTTATTAAAAAATGTTGTTACTGGCCAAACCAGTTCCCTTAAGGTAGATGGTGTTTTCGCATACGTAGGCACACGGCCTGTATCTGAAATTGTCAGCGGCTTGATTCAGCTGAACCCAAAAGGTTATATCGTTACCGACGATGAAATGCACACATCCAAACCCGGCATATTTGCCGCCGGGGATATTAGGCAGAAGCTGCTGCGTCAGGTAGTTACCGCCGTTGCCGATGGGGCCATCGCCGCCGTAGCAGCAGAAAAGTATATTGAACAGTAGTCAGTAGTCAGAATGAGTTAACCGTAAAACATTACATTGGGGACATTCCTCGATCTGGAAGGGGTGTCCCCTTGCCATCAATATCTCACTTCCACTAACTACCAACTAACTAATTACTAAAGAATAACATGATTATTCCCTTTACTCAGTATCCCCATTGATGAGATAAACATTTTTAATAAACAATTGTGCACCGCGGGGGGAGAGCTGTCATCTAAGAGCGTTAGCGAAGGATCTAGATTCTTCACTTCGTTCAGAATGACCATGCGTACCCGCACCACGATAAACGAATACAATCTACCTTCGTCAAGATTAAGCTTGTCATCCTGAGCGTAGCGAAGGATCTAGTCTTTAAGATTCTTCGCTACGCTCAGAATGACAAATTCGTTTTATTCATAGCAATGACACGACGCTGTACCACTTATTTATTAACTGTATAACCATGAAAAAAAATAGCTGTATCCAAAAGATACAGCGGAGAAAGGGAGAGGAGATTAGGTTATTAACACTTTGGTTATTCTTATTTTATATACAGCACGTAAATAAGGGAATGAATAATCCTTAAACGGTAATAATTCAAGTGTTAATGGAGAAATATCCTGAAAACCGGTCTTTTTGTCCCCCTTCCTAGCCAGGGGGTTTTTTATTAGCTCAATTTGATCATTTAAACAGGATTTCAACCTTTAAACGGCGAAAACTTAACCTTTAACCGGAGATTCAAACATTTACATGCACTGGAGGTCCACGGGAATGGAAAATATTATGGAAAGATTTAAAACCAGCGAAACAAGGGCACTGGCCCGTGTCATTTCCCTGTTAGAAAACCAAGACCCCAGCCACGAAAATATACTTAAAGAGTTGTTCTACCTGACCGGGCAAGCATACGTGCTTGGTTTTACAGGCTCTCCGGGCGCGGGCAAGAGTTCACTGGTGGACCAAGTGGTAAAAACGCTACGTTCGGCAGGGCAAACCGTAGGTATTATTGCTGTAGACCCATCCAGTCCTTTTACCGGCGGCGCACTGCTGGGTGACCGCATCAGAATGCAGGATCATGCCTTGGACAAGGGAGTTTTTATACGCAGTATGAGCACTAGGGGTAGTCTGGGAGGGCTGGCCAAAGCCACCAAGGAGGTGGTTAAAGCGATGGACGCATTCGGGTTTGACTGGGTAATCATCGAAACAGTGGGCGTTGGTCAGGCAGAATTGGATATTATGCATGTCGCGGATACCACCGTGGTGGTCTTAACTCCCGGCGCCGGAGACGCTATTCAGACCATTAAAGCCGGGATTATGGAAATAGCTGATATCTTTGCCGTTAACAAGTGCGACCTTCCCGGTGCTGACAAGGTGGTTGCCGAAGTGCAGATTATGCTGGACCAGCAAAGTTCGCACGAAGGCTGGCGGCCTCCGGTAGTGCCGGTTTCGTGTTTAAACGGCCAGGGCGTCAACAACCTGGTGGGAGACATACAAAAACACCGCGCGTACCTTTTGGACCACAATATTTTGCATTCCAAACGCAGTGAAAGGATGCGGGCCGAAACACTGGATATCACCATCCACAAATGGCAGCAACAAATATTCACTCAGTTAAAACTGCCCGACCGGGTAAATGAACTTCTGGACAGGGTAACCGCCCGAGAAATGGACCCCTACTCAGCGTCTAATAAAATTTTGGAGCATCTCAAGTCAGAAAAACAAGGTAATAATTGCTAGAACAACAACTTGAAAGGAGATTGTTTTATGAAAGTTACCTTTATGGGTCACTCCTGCTTTTTGCTGGAAGGCGAAACCAAAATTCTAATTGATCCCTTTATTACCGGCAACCCGATGACCAAAATCAAACCGGAAGATATCAACGTAGACTTGATACTTGTAACGCACGGGCACGCTGACCACATGGGAGACACCGTAGCTATTGCCAAAAGCAGCGGAGCTACAATTGTTTCAGTGTTCGAGTTAGCTAGCTATTGCGCCCAGTTTGGGGTTCAGACTCACGCCATGCACATTGGCGGGAGCAACCGTTTTGGTCCGGTGCAAGTTAAACTAATACCGGCCCTGCATGGCAGCGGCATGGTAGACGAAGACGGGACAATTCACTACTTAGGTAACCCCTGTGGTTTTGTTATCAACCTGGATGGCAAAACAGTTTACCATTCCGGCGATACCGGGCTTTTCAGCGACATGGGCTTGATTGGCAAACGTCAACCTATAGATCTGGCCCTGCTGCCCATCGGCGACAACTTCACCATGGGGCCCGACGACGCATTGGAAGCAGTAAAACTGATTAAACCGAGCGTTGTTATACCCATGCACTACAACACCTGGCCGCTGATTGCTCAAAATCCTGAAGAGTTCAAGCAAGACGTGGAAAAAGAAACACCGGCCCGGGTTGTTATAATGCAACCCGGTGATAGCTATGAGCTGTGAGCCCCTGCCTGGTAATACCGAACAAGTATTAGCTTACCTATCCCAATTGACGGAGGACGTAAAAAAAGCTCGCACAGCCGAGGTCGGTGAAAACTATCAAGCATACCTGCACGGCCAGCTTTACGGTGCCGCCCTGGTGCTGCGTCTCTTGCACCCGGGCCCCGGCAAGTTGGGTGAAACAGCTGCACTGATGGTCAGGCCGGTAATTACGGAACATGAATGCCAGTGCGAAGACTAGTGCCTTTGGGCACTAGTCCGAATTCGAGTAAACGTACATTGCTCCGATACGTGTCTGCACTATTCCCGCACCGGCATAATAATTTCGTTGGGAATATGCCTGTCCGGAGCTGGTTGATGGCCTTCGGCTAACGCGTAGCTGCGCACTATTTCTGGTCCCCGGGGACCTTGGCGGGCAATAAAACTACAATTCACAACCAGGTCCCCGCTCCCGGCGCAATCCATTCCGCCGGGCTCAGCGTCATAAAAGTCACAGTATGAATTTAAACCGGGCTTGTTTTGATAGCGGTAGAAAACCGAAAACGCAGTATCCGGCTGGTTTTGAGTGCATCCTTCACTGCTTACCATTTTATCTACTCTTGTATTCCCATTCCCAGGCCCGGGGCAGCGGTTGCAATGTTCTAAATAGACGTTTATTTTTGGCCCCAGGACATTAAAAATACCAACCTGGTTTGTAAAAACCACCCGGCGACCACTTCGGGCATACCCGGCGGCAATGACCAGTTCTGTAATCACTTGCCCGGCATCCGCCGGTTGTTTAAGCCCTTCAACCCTTTCTGACAACCCTTGGCTGTCCCGCAGCACCCAAAGGTCGTCGCCAATAACGGCGGCCTGCAGTGCGTAAAGGCCGGGCCCCTGACCGCCGATAATGTCAAGCGCTAGCTCTTCCCTGGCCCTGTACCAGTAATAAGCCGTCTCTGAAACTTCACAGGCCGATAAATCAATACCCCGTCCAAAACTGCCTCCGCCGCTGGCATATCCCTTGAGCAGCTTCAAACTTTCCTTCAGCCAGTCCGTACCCATCACTTCATCCAGATAATTAACAGCCCATGATACGTCCAGGTAACGCTCGTACAATACGACACCCCCAATATAATAAAAACCTTAGGCGGTGACCGCCATTTACTCTTAACAACCTTCATCGGCGCAGGCAGGATAAACACTGCCCATTACAGAATACTATCCAAAAATACTTGTCCGGGCAACCCCAGGGGTTGCCCGGACACGCACAATGTCCTACTTGGGCATTAAAGACAAACTTTCGAATCAAGAAAAGGATGGGTGTGTCCCCAATGGAACCGGTTAGCCCGCAAAGACTTGTTTTTTCATCTATCTGCTGATGCCGTGACACAGGCATGGTGACTAGTCTAGAAAATACACTTTTAGTAAAGCTGTCATCCTCGCAGGGGCACCCGCAAGGGGTGCCCCTACAACATCAAGTTGTCCTGAAAAATAGGTTTCACCCACTATTAACGCTGCGCGCAGCTTGGGCAGCTATACTGAAAATAGACTTTATAGCTGTCACCCTGAGCGAACGAAGGACCTAGATTCTTCACTTCGCTCAGAATGACCATGCGTACCCGCACCACGATAAACGAATACAATCTACCTTCGTCAAGATTAAGCTTGTCATCCTGAGCGTAGCGAAGGATCTAGTCTTTAAGATTCTTCGCTACGCTCAGAATGACAGGCTTAATGACAAGGTTCTTCACTTCTTTTATTTATAACAATGACAAGCCAAATGTAGTGACCCCCAGTATTAAAATCTTGCTTAGTTTTATATAAATTAACATAGTGCAGGAGGGCCGGCCATGCAAATCATTACGGTGTTAATTCTTTTGTTCGCACTAGCTGTATCTGTTTTCGCGGTGCAAAATTCCGCGCCAGTGGATATTCAACTGCTGTTTTGGTCTTTTGCTGATATCTCCCTGGTGGTAATTATTCTGGGTACCTTTATCACCGGGGTCCTGTTTACAATTGTACTAAATATCGCTAAAAATTTTAAGCAAATGTTACACATTAAAGACTTGAAAAATAAAAATCGCCAGTTGGTTGAAGAGAATCAACGTCAGCAAGATGAAATTAACAAGCTAAAAGCCGGCCAGCAACCGCCGCTGGAAAACAACCAAACCGGGAAGTGAACCAGTTGGAGTTAATCGTCTGCGACCTGGAAACCACAGGTTTTCAGCCGGATCAAAACAAAATTATAGAAATTGCTATGGCCAGGATCGTTGATGGAGAAATAGTCGACTCTTTTACATCTCTGGTGAACCCGCAATGCAGCATTCCGCTAAAAATAAAAAGGCTCACCGGAATAGATAATCAGCTAGTGGCATCCAGTCCCTCTTGGCAGCAGATTATGGGAGATATAAAAAAATTTGTAACCCCTGTACCGCTGGTTGGACACAGCATTGAATTTGACCGCGCTTTTCTAGAGGCCAACCTGGGCAGGCTGCCATTTACCACCAACCTGGACACATTGGAACTGGCCCGGGTAATCGTACCCGATGCCCCGGGACACAGCCTCGCCGCCCTGGCCCGCTACCTGGGACTGAAAAGCCGTGAACTGCACCGGGCGATGGACGATGTTCTTACCACCACCGACTTGTATCTAACTCTGGCCAAAAAGCTGGAACTCCTTAGCATGGAAGTTTTGCTCCAACTGTTACCTCTCCTGCGCCAGGGGCAATCGACCTGGATACAAGTAATCGAGACTCTTACCAAAGATAAAATCGCCAATTTTAGCCGGGCAAAAATTACCGGCCGGGTACCAATCAAAGAACCCCTACCTACCACCAAGCCGCTCCTTAAACAACCCCAAGACCTGAAGCATGAAGCTAACTTGACCATTGAAAATTTGCTGGGTCCCGAAAGCCCCCTGGCAGAATTACTGCCCAATTACGAGCTGCGCCGGGAGCAAATCAACATGGCCTCGGCAGTGGACGAGACTTTAGCCGAAGGCAAGGTACTGCTGGTGGAGGCAGGAACCGGCACCGGAAAATCTTTGGCTTACATGGTACCGGCCTTACTTTGGTCACTGCACCGTGACCAGCGGGCAGTTATAGCCACTAACACCATCAATTTGCAGGAACAGCTCTGGCATAAAGACATCCCGATGCTGAAAAAGTTGATTAACACACCCTTCCAAACAGCCTTGCTCAAGGGCCGAGCCAATTACCTTTGCCTGCGCCGCTTTTTTCACCTAGCCGGCAGTGTTTCCTCATTAACACCGGATGAGGCCAAACTGACCGCTCGAATCCTGGTTTGGCTGCAGCATACCGATAGTGGTGATCGGGCCGAGCTTAACCTATTTGGACCGGATAACGAAACCTGGCTGCAGTTGTGTTCGGAAAGCGAGTCCTGCCTGGGCAATTCCTGCCGCTGGTACAACCGGTACTGTTTCGTAACCCGGGCCAGACGTAATGCGGAGAATGCACAATTATTGATTATTAACCATGCGTTACTGTTCACCGACATGATTGCTGAAATGAAAATCCTCCCGCCCCATGATACACTAATAATTGATGAAGCCCATCATATTGATGATACTGCCACTATGCATCTGGGCAAAAAAGTTTCCCGCTCCGGAATTGGGCAATGGTTATCTTTAGTAGGACGAACTTTTAAAAAGTTTAAAGGAACGGTTCCTCCCCGGGACAATAAGCAATGGTTTGGTGCCTTAAGCGAGGCCGAACAGGAACGTTATGAGCTAAAGGAGAGCGCCGACACTTTCTTTAACTGCCTGGCGTCAGGCTGTGCTGAACACACAACCCAGGGCTTTAACACTAACAGATTTCGTCTGCACCGAGAACCCCATCTACTGGCTCTGGTTGATGCAGAGTGGCAAAACTTTTTATACTGTTTACGCAGTTTTCTTACCGGCGGGCTCAAAACTGTCCGTAATTTGCTGGAAGATTGGACCGCCAGCGGTGAACCTTGGGAAGATAAACTGCAGGACGTGATGTTTGTATCCGGCCTTGGTACCGGACACCTGGCCGACCTGCTTTTTATTATGGGAGAACCCGCCGACAACTATGTTTACTGGTTGGATGTATACAGACATCCATACCAGCAAGGATACGTAAACTGTACCCTGCACGCCACCCCCGTGGATATAAGCAAAATGCTTTACGAGCAACTTTTTAGTACTTCCCGTTCCATCGTGCTCACCTCGGCCACCATGACGGTTAACGGCAGTTTTGAACACTTTATGAGCCGGTGTGGACTGGATCTATTACCCGCAGAACGTGTGCATACCAGGGTCATGAATTCACCATTTGATTACGAGCATCAATGTCTGCTTTATGTAGCAGATCACATACCGCTGCCGGCAGAAGTCAGCGTCGAGGATTATCTGAATGCGCTGGTGGACACGATTTACCATCTGGTTTTGGATACCGGGGGCCGAACCCTGGTGCTGTTCACCGCACACAAACTTCTACGCGACGTATATCACCGCATCAAGCCCCGGTTAGAAGATTCAGGAATTTGCTTGTTGGGCCACAACCTGGATGGCGGGCGCGGCCGATTGGTTGATGCGTTTATCAAGGACGGTCGCAGTGTGCTATTTGGCTCATCCAGTTTTTGGGAAGGAGTGGACATTCCGGGAGAGGCCTTGGTAAGTGTAATTATTGTCAAGCTTCCTTTCGCGCCACCATACGATCCAATTCAGGAAGCCCGGCAAGAGTTAATCATCGCCCGGGGGCATAATGCCTTTTACGGTCTAAGCCTACCCCAGGCGGTTATCCGGTTTAAACAGGGCTTTGGCCGGCTAATCAGGAGTAATCGTGACCGGGGTACAGTGGTAGTACTGGACAGGCGGATTATTGAAAAGCGCTACGGCCGGGTTTTTTTTAACTCTCTGCCGGTCGAAACGCACTTGCGGGGCGAGTTGGCTGCCTTCAGGAAAATATTGGCCGACTGGATCCGGTAATATTATAGCCTTTGGAGTTATATAATGGCACATTAGTAGTACCGGTCCAATAATATAATATAAACAAAACCAGCGAAGGAGCGTGAAAGCGTTGCGGGTATATTTTGTACGTCTTCCTTCTTTTTTACGTAATTGGTTAGCCAAAGTAATCAAGTAAAAACACCGGGAGCGGGCCAACAGGTTCGCTCCTTCGGCTTTGATCAGGCTTCATTGTTTTTATTTTTACGGCCTTGGCTTTTGCGATGCGCTACAACATAGCAACAAAAAACACCGGAATCATGACCCGAATTACTGACCGGTGTTTTAATTTACATGGTTATACCGTTAACTCAGTAAGTGGTACAGCGTCGTGTCATTGCTATGAATAAAAGAAGTGACGAACCTTGTTATTAAGCCTGTCATTGCTATGAATATAACCGGTAACCGATGTTTTATCCGTTTGTCTTCAAGGCTTGTATTATCTCCGCCGTGGCAGGGTCGTAGGGAACGGCCCCTGTGCCGTTCCGTTCTAACGACATCGCTGACCTGTGGTCGGAACGCCACAGGGGGCGTTCCCTACAATAGGCCTTTTTCCCGGGACGCTAAAATAGCCATTGTTATGAATACAGCCAGCAAGTTATATTCGTTTATCGTGGTGCGAGTACGCATAATAATTCTGAGCGCAGCGAAGAATCTTAAGGCCCAGATCCTTCGCTACGCTCAGGATGACAAGCTTAATCTTGACAAAGGATTGTATTCGTTTATCGTGGTGCGGGTACGCGTTGTCATTCTGAACGAAGTGAAGAATCTAGATCCTTCGCTAACGCTCTTAGATGACAGCTCTCCCCCCGCGGTGCACAATTGTTTATTAAAAATGTTCTCTTTTTTTGGTGTATTAATAACCCGGAAGGCGAGCACACATGCCTGGGCTGACTACCTTGATATCCCCACCCCCAACACACCGCCAACAGCACCGGCAATACTGGACAAGCTGCCCCTAAGAAGCAAATTCCCCGCTGCAGTTTTAAAGTCAAAAAACAACCCGGCCAACATTAATCCCAACAGCATAAACAGAATTGCCACCACAACACCATGCAGCAAACCCCGAGATCCCGCATCACGAGCAGCTAAAAAACTTCCGATTAAAATACTCAGGTAAAACAGCGCTACAGACGTAGCCGGCAGCGTTTTTTCAGCCACGCCGGTGAGTTGGTAAACCACACCAAGCAACGCACTGCCGAGTACGGTAATTATAAGCGCTATTAGGACACCCTTGACAATAGCAGCAAAACTTAGTGCGCCAAAGCCGGCCTTATCCTCCTTCATTGCCACATTTATACACCTCCCTTTATTACCTTAAATTTTATGTGCGAGGGAGATGAATATGCCGCAAAAAACCGCTATTCTTTTGTGATCTTGTTTACTTCCTCAGTCGAACGGTGTTCGGTTTTACCGTCCAGGTTTATTAGGGGCGCAGATCCTGTCGGTTCATCGACAAAAGCATCTCCCCGGCGCATTTTTTTTGCAGACCGTGATATTTTCATTTTAATTACACCTCCAGCATATTTAGAATTATTATGTTCGCACCATTTAAAAATATAAGATGCCAAGACACCTAACCAAAACATAACTTTTCCCGAAAATATTGTCTTATAGAGGATGTTTTTGTCTACTTATTTATGGACTATTTAGCAGGATATGGTTACTGGTTAGCGAAGTAGGACTATAATTCAACAAGCAAAAAAGAGGTGGGATTAGTGTATGGAATTGTTATGGGTCTCAGAAGCTTAAACGGCACTTCCGCAGTGTTATACAGCCTGGCACTGGTCTTGGAAATCCTAGGCTTGCGCAGCATGGCCCTGGGAATGTTCAATAACACGATTAAGAAATTTCCCCATAATCGATGGCTGCACCTTCACGCCAGCCGCCTGTGCCTAAAAAAAGGGCAGGTGGACATGGCGGTAACACATTGGAAAAAGGCAGCCGGCCCGGAGGACATCGGATGTTTCATTTACTGGCTGAATAAATCTAACCGCATACCCGACCTGTACAGTAAAACAAGGAGAAATCTCTGCTTCTTGGCGCCGGAATACGATGAACCTTGCTTGGCACTTAACCGAAGTAATATCCCGGAACCCAGCTCGCAAGATCCAGGGCTGGAAATGCTTGAACAGGGTAAAATTGAGGGTGCCCTGGAGTTTTTTTCACAGGAACTGCAGCAGCAAAAATCTAATCCCGGGTTGTTTTTCAATACCGGCGTGGCGCTAAGTAAGTTAAACAAACACGAAGAAGCACTTGTCTATTACGAAAAGGCCCAGGAATTGGGACTTAACAACCTGGAACTACTAAATAATAAGGGTTACAGTTTGTTTAACCTGTCCCGTTACTATGAAGCCCAAACCTGTTACGAATTAGCCCGCGGCATGGTTTCCAACGATTATATAATATTTAACAATCTGGCGGCCTGCTATGCCAAAACCGGTGCAGCGGCAAAAGCCTATCAGTGCTTTAGCACCGTAGTTGAACAAAATCCCGACGATCCCCTGCTGATAAACAATCTTTCCATGTGCCTGGAAATAAGCGGCAAAGCAGTGGAAGCTCTTCAATACTACGACCGCGCCTTGGCGATAGGCAAGGAACAGAACATTAAAAACACAGTTTTAATAAATAAGGTAAACTGTCTGATTAGGCTGCATAGGTATCAGGAAGCTCTTGAATCATGCGACCAAATGTTTTGTGACGGCAGCAGTAATGAATTCGAACTCTGGACCCTGCGGGCCGAACTGTTAAATACATTTGGGCGGGTCGGGGAAGCCGCTGAAAGCTACCGCAAAGCATTAGGTTTAGCAGTTTAGTTTATGTTTATTTAAGTTATGTTTTGTTTTTCCATCTCCCGGGGCCGGATTGAAATAATTCGGCCTTTTTTTTATGGTTTAGAGTAAAAGCGCGCTTTTTTTAATACCTGGCAGGACGAATGCTGAAAAACGGCGAAATATTTAAAACCGGGTACGGGAAGTAATAGAAAAAACATGGGTTGCAAACCGGAAAACCTAATAAAGTGTAAACCCGGTAGGGCCGAATGTTATGCAAAAAACTGCAGTAACTAACCCTGCAGTTCCTTGTAGAGCCGAATTATGTTACAGACTTTTAGGTTGGATGCCATGGTCGTAAATCTGGGGAGAGAGGGGGAGACGGCAATGATTGATTTAGTTAAAATAGAAAATGCCGTTCGTATGATGCTGGAAGCAATTGGGGAAGATCCCGAACGTGAGGGGCTAAAGGAGACTCCTGCCCGGGTAGCCCGGATGTACAATGAAATATTTTGCGGACTTTGGGATGAACCGGAAAGACATTTACAAAAGATGTTCTCTGAAGAACACGAGGAAATGGTACTGGTTAAGGACATACCAATTTACTCCATGTGCGAACACCATTTGCTGCCGTTCTACGGTCATGCGCATGTGGCATATATTCCCCGCAAGGGGAATGTCACCGGCCTTTCCAAACTAGCCCGGGTGGTGGATGGTTTTGCCAAGCGGCCTCAGTTGCAGGAAAGGTTGACCACACAAATTGCAGATTCAATAATGAAACGATTGAACCCGCACGGAGTATTGGTGGTAATCCAGGCTGAACATATGTGCATGACCCTGCGCGGGGTGCGCAAACCCGGTTCTAAAACTGTCACCTCGGCAGTACGTGGCCAGTTCCAGCGCAGTGAGGCCACAAGAGCTGAAGCCTTCGCCCTTATTAATCAATAACCGGGAGGAGAAACGTTTTGGAACATGGGGGAACAGAACGGGGGAAAATTGAGTTAATCGCCATTAAATCATTTACCTCCCATGAAGAAATGTATAAAGTGGTTGATTTCCTGAATAAGAGTTTGAAACATAAAAACATCATGTTTGGAATGACAAGAAACAGCGATGAGAAAACTATAACCATATCAATATATGAAACGTAAATACTCAGTAGTCAGTAGTCAGTAGTCAGTAGTCAGAATGAAGAATGAAGAATGAAGAATGAAAATCTATGTACAGTGCATTTTTCACGTCATTTTGTTTTCACGTCATTCTGAACGAAGTGAAGAATCTTTCTTTAAGATCCTTCGCTATGCTCAGGATGACACCATAAAGATTATTTTCTGAATAGACGTCAAGCCGCGCGCGGCACCATCAGTGTGTATGAAAAATCAAGCGTATGGAGGCGATCCGGTGGTATCCGGAGAGAGCGGTGCACCTGAATACGTTGTCTAGCCCGTCATAGCCCCGAATTCATGGCTACTTAGGGCGTAACTAATGGTCAGGTAGTTAGCCGCGCGCGTTCACCTAAGCCTTGCCTGCTACAACAAGTAGAATTGCAAGAGCGAACGGAGCGATACCACCGGATCGCCAGATACCAGTAACGCTCAAAAGAATCTTCAGGGTAGTAACTAGGAAACTTCATTATTTTGGAGGGCCCATATGCAAATCTTAATCAGCAACGACGACGGCATCCGCGCCGGCGGACTGCTGGCCTTAAAGAAGGCGCTTAACCCCCTGGGGGAAGTTCATGTAGTAGCACCGGAGCAAGAACAGAGTAGTACCGGGCACGGCATTACCGCCCACAAGCCATTAAGACCAAAGCAGGTGGAGTTGGGAGACGGGTCCACGGGGTGGTCGGTCAACGGCACCCCGGCCGACTGCGTTAAACTAGCCATTGAGGCCTTGCTGCCACAAGCACCGGATATAGTGATATCCGGCATCAACCGGGGAGCTAATTTAGGTACCGATGTGCTTTACTCGGGCACCGTATCGGCAGCAATTGAGGGTATCATTAACGGCATTCCCTCGGTTGCCATGTCCTTGGCTACATATGAAAATGAAAATTATGAACACGCCGCCGCATTCGCAGCCCGCATCGTACCCGCCCTGGTTCCCGGCGGCAGCGCGGCCTCCGAGTTCACCCTGATTAACATTAACGTCCCATCGGGCCAACCCCGGGGAGTAAAAATCACCCGTTTAGGCAGAAGACGCTATGTAAATGTATTCCACAAGCGCATTGACCCGCGGGGTGGGGTTTATTATTGGATGGCCGGTGAACCGGAAGATTCAGTACCACAAGATCCGGCGATTAACGCCGACGTTGATGCAGAAGCAATAAATAACAAGTTCATTTCGGTTACTCCACTACATTTCGACCTGACCGAATACCGGACCATCCCTAAACTGCTCGATCTGTTACCTATTTTTAAAGATTAATAGTAACCCCTCAGCAGTCCCCGCAGAGGCGGACTACCCCGTACAGCTATCGCGGCACCATCAGAAGGATGAAGAGCTGCTTGGATTGTCTTGTTATGAATACAAGAATTAAAGAACCTTTTAAGCCTGTCATTGCTATGAATCCAACCACTGTATGGGCGCATTTAAC
>JAENYQ010000135.1 GCA_016841675.1 Desulfotomaculum sp. | reverse complement strand
AACTGATTTTGTGAAGTTAGCTCGGCGTTTTGCACATTTTGATGATCAAGATTTGTGTAATTTTCAGAATATTGTTAATGATAGATTTCAATTAATGGAAAGTTTAGTAGGTAGAATCTAATTCGATGTTGGCTAATACTACAACTTGATCATTCGAAAAGGTTGCGAACTGGTTGCTAGTAAACAGAAAGGGGTGAACTAAGAATTGAGCAGGATTATGAATTCGGCATCTAAAGACTATACCGAACAAAAGAAGCATGTGACCAAGACCGATAATGTGGTTTTTAGAACACTTCCGGGTATATTAGGATTACTGCAGCGCTTCCTGCTCTGCCTAGTTCCTGTTTTAGGTATTTTGTTCATTACAGGCATTCATACTTATTTGGGTTGGGGTTTGTATACGGAGCAGTACGTGGGCTTATTTATAACACTCGTTTTCGTAACAGCGTTTTTATGCACGCCAGCCAGTCATAAAGCTCCGCGTAATTACTTGCCATGGTATGATGCGTTGCTTGCTATATTGTCGTTACCGATTGGTCTTTACCTTACGTTTTTCTATCCTCAGATCGTTTTTCGTCTGGGAGAGCTTTCCTTAGCAAGGGATATATTGGGTGTGTTAATGATTTTCCTAATTCTTGAGGGAGTACGTCGTTTTGCCGGGTGGATTTTTGTAATTGTGATTAGTACCTTCATTCTATATGGACGATACGCTGACATTTTTCCTGGAGCATTGCAAGGTATTGGAACGCCGTGGGCAAGACTCATTGATTTTATTTATGTTGACCCCAATAGTATCCTTGGTCAAATGACCCTTGCCTCTGGTCTTGCTTTAGCTTTTATCTTCTTTGGTAATGTATTGACTTCTTTCCAAGGGGCCAAGCATCTCGGTAATTTAGCTATAGCATCCCTCGGTGGTTTAAGGGGTGGATCGGCTAAGGCAGCGGTAGGGATGTCGAGCCTCATTGGTTCAGTTAGTGGTGGATGCACTACTAACGCCATGATTAGCGGGACCGTCACCATCCCGCTAATGACAAAAGCCGGCTACAAACCTGTATATGCTGCAGCAGTGGAGTCTGTTGCCGCTTCGGGTGGAGCAATAATGCCGCCGGTCATGGGCATTGTTGCTTTTATGATAGCCGAGAATCTGGGCATGCCTTATTCTGAAGTGGCTTTTGCCGCCATTATACCTGCGTTATTGTTTTATGTGGCATTGTTTATACAGGTCGACCTGGAAGCTGGAAAGAAGGGTTTTCTAGGCATTCCTCGAGCTGAGATTTCAAAAGCCAGGGCAGCCCTGCGTGAAGGGTGGGCTATTATTCCCTGCTTGGGTATTCTTATTTATACTTTAATGATTATCCGTTTAAATCCCACCTTTGCCGGTATTATCTCAGGCTTTATTTCAATTTTATTCCTTATAATGGCTAAGAGCGGTCGTGGTAATTTCATACAACGTTTCGTTGCTACTCTTGAAGGGACTGGCAGAATGCTAATGATCATAAGCGCCCTGATTGCTGGAGCTGGCATAATCATCGGAGTAGCATCCGTCAGCGGCCTTGGCTTTAATATTGCATATGCCCTGACTTGTTTAAGTGGTAACAACCTGTTAATCCTTCTTGTTATTGCGGCTGTAGCGTCGATTGTTCTAGGGATGGGTATGCCTCCGATACCTGCTTATGCTTTAGTGGGTACACTCATCGCGCCAGCTCTGGTGAAACTCGGTGTTCTCCCGATAGCTGCTCACCTGTTCATTTTTTATTTTGCCACGGTTGCTAATTGGACGCCGCCGGTTGCCCTCGCCTGTTTTGCCACTTCAGCTCTCACTGGCGCCAACCCCAACCATATTGGTTTAATATCCATGCGCCTTGGCATATTGGCTTACATAGTACCATTTTTATTCGTGTACTCACCGGCTTTACTTTTAAGTGGCGAGAAACTGATTTTGATTGTTTTATCTGTGGCAACGGCAGTTTTTGGTACTTGGATCTTGGGTATTGGATTGATCGGCTTCCTGTATCGGATCGTACCGATAACTCAACGAGTTTTGTTTTGCATTGCTGGTGTTAGCCTGCTCATTCCGTTTAACCAAGACATGAAGATAGGAACAATAGTGAATGCAGTTGGGTTTTTTATTGCCGTGACCCTGCTATTGTGGGAATTGAAAAGCCGTCGGTCTTCAACTAATTCACTACGTGAGGGGGATACCATCAATGTCTAGCACATGACGACGATTAATGTAATTAAACTTTTTCCTTTAATTGAATATTAACAAGATTTAAAAAAATTGCACTTGGAGGGATGGATGTGAGTTAACTAAATAATAAATTTAATACGAAATTTGTTTACCACTCAGTAAATGCAATTTCTCGCGGTTTGGCTATCGGGGTGATTAATCTTATTAAGCTGTAAGGTCTTTCGAAAATTCTAAAAGGAGAGTTGATGTTATGCGACGATATCATTGCTGGGTTGTCCTGGTTCCATTATTGCTCATCATTCTAATTTTTAGCGGATGTCAATCTAACTCTGCAACTGATGCAACTACAAACGAGGCCCAGGAAACTGCGCAGAATGAGCTACCATCGACCGCTGGATTGGGAACGCCTCAAACTGGAGGTTCTAATTACATGGCCGGAACAGGATTGGCCAAAATACTTAGTGATCGTTCACCGATTAAAGTGATAGTCAAACCAACTGCCGGGGCGGTATCCTTTAACCCCTTATTGGAATCAGGAGAGCTTGAACTAGCTCTTGAATCAGGAAATGACGTCGCATGGGCTTATACTGGAGGAGCTGGTTACGAAAAAGCATATAAAAACCTTCGAGTATTAGCTCGTGGCTATGGAGTTCCTACAATTCCTCTGGTAGTACGTGTTGATTCTGGTATTAAGTCAATTAAGGATTTAAAAGGCAAGAGGGTAGCAAGTGGATATGGAGGTTTCGTTGTGGGTAAGCAGTGTACAACGGCTGCCCTGGAATCCGTTGGGCTCACCTGGAATGATGTGAAAGAAGTGCCAGTGCCTGATGCTCCAGCAGCCGTACGTGGCCTGCAAGAAAGACGCCTTGACGCAGCTTTCGGTGCTACTCCAATAGGTGCCCTTAATCTTGAAATCGACTCGGGGACTCCTTTGCACGCATTGAATTTTGGTGATCTCCCCCCCGAGCAGGCTGATAACCCGCCCAACGAGCTAAACGAGGTGTTGCATAAGAACGTGCCTGACGCGAGCGTATATTACATGCCTAAAGAGGGCTTCCTTAAGTCCGATGGGACAGAAATTATTTACTCCTATTGGCTTGTGGCTTCATCCAAGTTTAGTGACGATGCCGCCTATGAGATCACCAAAACCATATACGATTACGATAAAGAAATCCAACCCTTACATGATTTACTAAAGGATTGGAGGCAAGAAACCTTATTCGATTCCAATCAATCTGCGCCGTATCACGAGGGAGCTATTCGGTTTTGGAAAGAAAAGGGGTTGTGGACTCCGGAGGCAGAGGCTAACCAAGAGAAGCTTTTGGAGCAGTAGAGTCATGCCTCGCAAAACATTCTAGTTTGGCAAGGCTTTTTATAATCAGTGTTTTTATAATCAGTGTTTTTATAATCAGTGTCGGTTACTTTGTTCACCGGTACTTAAATATTTTGATACATTAATGTTTTTTACTTTAAAACGCATAGCGATAAGAATATGCTCCCCATCGTCGTGATAATACGTCGTGAAAACAAATCTGGAAGGAACCGTCACAGGCTTGTAAAACTATCCTGTGGCGGTTCCCCCAATTATGTAATTATTTTCCGGATGCAATGCAGATCAACCTTTAGACATTGTCTAAAGTTGAAGTATTGTATGGAAGGGGATGATGATGAAATCTAGTAATTCTTAGTGTTTAGTTGAAAAGTTAAAAACGATTAACTAACAAAAAATTAGGTACTTGTATGGAGTTAAGGAAGCGACACTTAGGTAGATTTATGGGAGGTGAGCAAGTGAATTTAGAAACCTTGTTGAACGAGAAAAAAGGTTCGGTTGGTATCATTACATTAAACCGCCCTCAGCAGATGAATGCTTTAAACTGGCAGCTATTGCAGGAACTTTGCGGGCTTCTTAATGAGTATGAAAGTGACGAGAACATAAGAGCATTAGTGTTGACAGGCAATGGGCCGAAGGCATTCTGTGCCGGAGCTGATGTCAAAAGGAATACTGCGACAGAAGTCGACCACCTTACTAGTTTTCTAGATTTCTCACGCCTTACACATGAAACGTTCCACAAAATTGAGGTATTTAAAAAGCCCGTCATCGCGGCGATAAATGGTGTAGCCTTGGGTGGAGGCCTTGAAATGGCCCTTTGTTGTGACTTGCGAGTGGCGTCAGAAGAGGCAAAATTGGGGTTGACGGAGGCTAAATTGGGTGCCATACCTGGAGCTGGTGGTACACAGCGCTTACCACGGCTTATTGGGCCCGGATTGGCCAAGCAGCTTATCTTTACCGGTAATTTTATCACTGGAGAAGAAGCTTATCGAATTGGTCTGGTTAACGCAGTAGTTCCACAAGAGGAGTGCCTGGACAAGGCAGTGGGGTTAGCCAAAGAAATCTCGGAGAGGGCACCGCTAGCTGTGCAAGCTGCCAAAAAATGTATCGGCATAAGCTTGCAAGTCGACCTGGAATCTGGGTTAAATTATGAGGCTGAATGCGCAAAATTTCTGGTAGGTAGTGAAGACCATCACGAGGGTTTTAGCTCTTTCCGCGAGAAACGTAAGCCGGTGTGGAAAAGCAGGTAAGAAATAGTCGAAAAAAATAGTTATGGAGGTTGCCATGGATAACGAATTGAAACCAGTAAAAGAGGGAGTTTTCGAAGTGGGACCGCCTCCAAGATTACGTGGGGCGATATGTTCGGTATGTAAACAAAAGTTCTTCCCTAAGCCGGTGGTTGCCTGTCCCCAATGTTTAGGGGAATTGCAGGACATTTACCTTTCTACAGAAGGTAAGGTGTATACTTATGCGATATTAAGGGTAAAACCACCTTACGGTCTGCCCTCACCGTATGCGGTTGGTATGGTTGATCTTGAGGCCGATGGTATAAAGGTATTTACCTTGTTTGACCCTGAAACGTTGTCGGAACTAGATTTTGGCAAAAGGGTCACATTGCGGGTCGGGGAAATGGGTGTCGGTAATGACCGGAAAAGATGCTTACGGTATTACTTCACTCCTCAAGTTGGAGGTGGCAAGTCTGAAATAGTTAGCTTGGATTACCTGTAAAGTAAATGGACATAGCAAATAA
>JAENYQ010000011.1:32221-59222 GCA_016841675.1 Desulfotomaculum sp. | reverse complement strand
AGCAAACACATGTTCCCCGTGCAATACTTTTCTGTGGCAACTTGATACTCATGTTTGTTTTTAATCATTATACCAAACGAATGTTCGTATGTGAAGGAATTGCTGAGGCAACTTGATATTCATCAAATATTTTTCCACCCCAGAGCCACAATACCATTGTCGTTATAATTCTTTATCTTTTTTCCCTCAACTTCTTGGTCTGTTCCATATCAACCGTCATTGTCTGCGGATCGATCACCACACCATAATGATTATTGGGACAGGTCTTCGTAGTGGTTGGCGAAGGTCAGCCAGTGCACGGACTGGCCTTCGCTAATGAAGTATACAGGTTTGCCTGTGTATTCTTTTGGCTCACTCCGCGATGGTGACTATTACCGCTGCGGCGCCGTCGCTGATGGAGGAGCAGTCGAACAGCCCGAAAGGGGTGGTGATCCTTTTGGCGTTTAGTACTTGTTCCAGGGTCACTCCGTTTTGAAACTGGGCATATGGGTTTTTGACGGAGTGGGACTGGTTCTTTACAGCCACATTGGCCAACTGCTCCCTGGTGGTGCCGTATTTTCTCATATGCGCCTGGGCGCACATGGCGAACATGATTGGATCTATTACTCCCTGGCAGGCTTCCCAGTCTCTGTCCAGCCCAGTGTTCATGGTTAAAAATATCTCATCGGGTACGGGTACCTGCAGTTTTTCCGCTCCCACTACCATGACTGTTTCACGCAGCCCGGCCATGATGTAGGCGCAGGCGGTGCGTAACCGGAGTGCTATATCCCGGTGGTAAGGCCGCCGTCCACAAAGATTACCTGACCGGTAATATAGCCTGCCTCGTCACTGGCCAGGAAAAGGTGGGTATTGGCGATTTCCGCCGGTTTTGCCATGCGTTTCAAGGGGATTTTGTTGATGAGCATCTCGCTTACATTGTCCGGTATTCCCGCGGTCATGGGAGTTATGGTGGCGCCAGGTGCCACTACATTGACGTTGATGTTGTATCGTGCGTATTCCAGGGCCAGCGACCAGCTCATGCCGATCACTCCGGCCTTGCTGGCGGCGTAGTTGGCCTGCCCGATATTCCCGTAGGCGCCAATGGAGGCGGTATTGTTAATCTTGCCGTATTTTTGCTCGCTCATGGGGCCGAATACGGCCTGACAGCATAAAAAGGTGCCTTTGAGGTTGACGTCGATGACGCTGTTCCACTGTTCTTCCGTCATTTTTTTGGTCAGGGCGTCCCTGTTGATGCCGGCGTTGTTGATGAGTATGTCCACACGTTTATATTCTTTCAGCGCGCTGTTCACCATGGCTTCAGCATCAGCCTTGTTTGTTACGTTTCCCTCCACCACCAGTACCCGTGCTCCCTGGCCGGAAAGCTCACTGGCCACTTTGGTTACTCCTGCCATGTTTACATCATTTAATACAACCACGGCTCCTTCGGCCACAAACCGGTAGGCTGTCGCCTCCCCGATGCCGCTTCCCGCTCCGGTGATGAGCGCTATCTTATCCTTTAAGCGCATAAGTAGGACCTCCTTATTTAAATTCATATCAATAAATTGAATTCGATCTTACAAATTTATGAATGTTTGCAGCACGACATACAATTGTATAACTCTAGGAACTAACTTCCTCCAAAATCCTGCCCTTTGTTTCAGGGCCAAGAATCAGCACCGCCAGGGCACCTAAAACAAACACCCTGTATTAAATACCGCGGTACTATGACTGGTGGCGGGCTTTCCTTAGCATTGTACGGCTCTCTTTTTATACCCCTTTCATTTAAATAGTTCATAAAGCCTTAGTGGTAATAAAGCCGGTTTTGACAAATTTTCGGTTAGTACGGCATTAGTGGTAATGGTAGTGCCGTGAACAATAATATCTACTTTACCAAGAAATTCACTT
The DNA here is from genome assembly GCA_016841675.1 of Desulfotomaculum sp. Taxonomy (GTDB): domain Bacteria; phylum Bacillota; class Desulfotomaculia; order Desulfotomaculales; family Desulfallaceae; genus BRH-c8a. The sequence goes on along the minus strand of JAENYQ010000011.1, from coordinate 57,338 downwards.
AGGCTTGCTTTACCCAACTCCTCCCCAATTTCCCTCAGTCCGTTTATGGTACCCATTACAGGATCCTTGGGTGTACTAGGGGTCTTGTGAATCTTCATGTTAACTTTTTCGTCAACCAGAAGAAAATCTGTGAAAGTTCATCCAACATCAACTCCAATTAAATAACCCACTAGTTTCAACCTGTTTTTCTTGTTTAGGGCACTTATGCGTTTTATAGTTCTCCCATCATTTCACTATCCGACGGTAGCTAATACATCTTCAATATCCCTTTGAGAAACTGCTGAAAAGGCTGCTTTTCTGCTGACAGTTGGAATTTTTGCCTTATCCATGTCTACCAAAGCTTCGGCAAATTTAAGTGAAGCTATCAGGGGATCAATAACAGCCGCACCGGCTATTTCTGTTATTCCTGCCTGAGTCATCATAGGAGATACTAACCCGCAGCCAACAATCAAAACATCCGCGCCGTCTTCAATACAACCTATTGCAGCTTTTTGAACATCCTTAATCACAAGATCCCATCCCCCACCGAAGGCTTTAAATATTTCCTCCTCGGGTATAGTTAAGGCTCTAACGGGATTCCGCTTTATCGCCTTGGACTCCACACCATACATACTTATGTGTTCTTCCATCGTTGGTATAAATTGTTCTTTTGAGGTGATAATGGCGAATTTAGAACCCATCATACATGCAAGGTGCAAAGATGACTCCGCCATCCCCGCGACCGGGATATTCAATAACTGACGGGCTTCGTTAATCACCGGATCAAAAAAGCAGGCAAGGCTTACCCCGTCAAATCCTTCCTTCTCAGCTGCCAGTAGGTGCTTAAGCAGTGCAACATCGTTTATTAGTCGTAAACCGGAATAGTTCATCCAATCCGGGTTAGTAAAACCTTTAGGTACATCTTTTATTGTTATATCGGCATCTTCCCTTTTGACCTGGTTGTAGTTTCTTTCCATAAGATTATAATAGGCTGCTATATCCGGATTTTCACGCGGCAGGCACATAGGTAGTTGGCACCATATTTTCAATGTATTACACCTCTCTCGTATTTCTTTAGTACATTCGAAAAATCCTAAAGCCTTGCAAATACAGGCTTTATTTTTTTGCCTTTTTGGGCTTCACCTCAAAATACCCATTGATTTTAAACCCTATTGAAATCATTAGATGCAGCCATTAATAAATAGATATTCAGGCTTAAATGCCCTAAATAGTAACCAGCAGCCATATTTTATGCTTGACAATTTTAAAATCTCTCCAAAATCTAATTGGAAGGTATTTCCAATATATCGGTTGGAAAGGAGTAGATTTTATGTTAGCTGTCAAGTATTCTCATAAGCAGTATCAAAATTTCGTTAGTGATTTTTTAACTCGCTATTTTATTTCGACCGGCCAGCAGATTACTATCGTAATTAGGTCTTCTCTGGTCGTCAAACTTTGGGGTGTTGACCTTACTGGCATTGTTCAGCTTATCAAGAACCAGTATTCAAGGACTAACCGGGGTGCTCCGCCCAAAGATGCGGTGGCCTTATTTCGCTCGCTTATCCTTATGACTCTTACAGGTGAAACCAGTATTCCCAACTGGGTGGATACTTTAAAGTCTGATCCTTTTGTTGCTGTTTTGTCCGGATTTTTACCCGCCTGCTTTTCTGCTGTCAAAGTTGATGATATTTCGGCGGACTCTATTTCGGGTGTTGGTACTTTTTATGATTATATGGATAGGCTGATTCGCAAGGATCGGGTCCTTTACAAGTCCAAGCTGCGTAAGTTCAAGCGTAAGCCTAAAAAGAAGCAGAAGAAAAATCAGAAGTTGGATTCTTCTAGGCCTGGCGTGGTGGAACGCTTGGTAAATCGGCTGTTAAAATACGATAATGCCAAGCTTCCTGATAATTTGGAAACCACTTTAAACCAGATTCTAAAAGATGTTTTTGTCATGCCTTCTTTAGCTATGGGTATCCTTGGTGACCCTGGTAAATTTAATGTCGCCGCTGACGGCACTTGTATGCCTACTCATGCTTCTTGTTATGGCAAAAAAGTTTGCGATTGTAAGTTAAAACCCGGCGAACGCTGCGATTGCCCCCGCTTGTTCGCTGATCCTACGGCTTCCTGGGGTTGGGATAGTTACAATGAGCATTACTTTTATGGCCATACTTTTCATGGCTTTACGGCTTGTGACTCATTCTACAGCTTACCTATCCATATAAAATGTGTTTCTGGAAAGCGTCATGATTCGGTAACTGGTGTTTATGAGCTTAAAGAGCTTGTAGATTTGTATCCGGAGGTTAATTTTCATGCTGCTGTTTTTGATTCGGCTTATGATGCCAATGCTTTTTACCTTCTTAATTTGCATTACGGCATCAAGCCTGTTATTGATCTTAATACACGTGCTTCTAAGCCTGTAACAGTCAGTGATCTTATTGAGATTGATAAAAACGGGATTCCTCACTGCAAGTGTTTAGGGCACCAATTGCGTAACTGGGGTCTGATGTCTAAGTCCTTTAGGCGAAAGTGGCTTTTCCCTGTGCAGTGCGATGCTTGTGATAAGTGCCATGCTTATAGTTGTAAAAGTTTTTATACTAAAACAGATGATAATCCCAGGTTCTTTACTCCTATTTTAAGGGGCTCGGATGAGTGGAAGCAGCTTTACAAAAGACGCTCTACCACTGAAAGAGCTTGGGACAGAATTAATAATGATTTTCACGCTGAATCTGCTGTTACTTGTTCAAAAGAGCGTAGAGTGGTTAGAGTATTTCTTGGCGCTTTCTGTTGTTTTATTGATGCATGGGCTTGCGAGAGCACCTTATCCATCACTGACATTTTTCCTGCTCTTTCAAGGTTTGCTGCATAACTGGGTTTAATTGGTTAAGTTGTGTTCATTTATTATTAGGGCTTTTTCTAAAAGCTGCTTTTGAAAGGGCTTATTTGTTGTGCGCATTTTTACTTCCTTGTTTAACCCATTTACTTAACTTTACAGAGCTCCCTTTATATTGCATTTGGGATTTTATGTTTATCGAATGTACTCATTTCTTTTATTATAAAAGGCCTGGTTTTCTTATAGTTAACGTTGCTGAAAAGCAGGTATGGCCTCAGCCACAAAAACCCACCACCAGCCTACCTTGGGGAGCACCAGATAAGAAATAATTCCGGCACACAAGACACTAATGGGTGCCAACCCTTCCATGAGGGTAGAATAGCGTCCCCTTTCCTGCCTGGGTAAAAATTCCGAGGCTATTGAATTGGCTACCGGAAATGACGCCCCCAGACCTATACCCAGTAAAAATCTGAAAATAAACAGTGAAGTAACGTTCTAGGACATAGCTAGCAATAAGCCTGACACCCCCCAGAGCAATGGACCAGATTAAAATTAATTTGCGCTCAAACTTATCGGCTTACAAAATCGATAGGATTAATAAATCACGATGAATAATTGACAAAGTTGCCAATACCTTGTTTTATCAATAACACTTTTAACTAACCCCTGGCAAGCATAACCATCCAGTTTCCTTCCAGTACGGACTGATCGGTCTGGTTAAATACTTTTACCCCGACATTTATAACGCCGCGGTCCGGCTTTTTACTTTCTTTTTTGTCGTTAATAGTGAGTAAAACCCTGACTGTGTCCCCGAATTTGACCGCTGCGGTAAAACGGGTAACCATCTCCAGCACAGCGATACTCGTTCCTTCAAAAATACCCAATTGGTTAGCCAGTCCGGTAGCCACCGAAAGTATCAGGGCACCGTGTGCGATCCTGCCGCCGAAGGCGCTTTTCTCCATGAATACCTGGTCGGTGTGGAGGGGATTATAGTCCCCTGAAAGTCCGGCAAAGGTCGCCACGTCTGCCTCGGTAATGGTGCGAGAGGCGGTATGAAATTCATCTCCCACGGAAAACTGATCAAAAGTCTTACCTCTCAACTGATAAGCCATATATATTCCTCCCAGTAATTTTTTCCCCCAGTATTACTCTCCTTTAAAGAAACCTCCTCCTGTTGAAGTTGACACCCTCCTATTGTGGTCTCCGATGTGCCATAAGTAAAAGCAAACCGGAGATCGCCTTGAAATAATACATCACAGACATCCCTCACCAGCGCTTCAGATATGGGCGCGCCGGAAATCAGGAAACATTTAAGGCTTCTTAAATCGTATTTTTGGATATTAGGAGACTTCACCATGCGATTGGTCATGGTAGGTACAAACATCGTGTAATCAATTTTATCGTTAGTTATAAATGTAAAGAGAAAGAAAATAAATTATATATGTTAGGAGTGGCCTCCGCCAAAATCCCGGCCACACCTGGTTACTAACCGGAGCAATTACTCGAACTATAATTTTAACAGGAATCTTAATGTAATTTACTAACCGCGAAGGCTATCAGTTAAGTTCCTGTCTATCTCCATTGTTACTGGATTTATAACCACACCATATTCTTCTCTGGCTTTTTCTATGGAAACAACACCATTTCTTACATCAAGCAGGACAACCTGCTCAGGTCTTTCGTACGGATTGCCGAAACCTCCCCCACCACTTTCATATATTTCGAAAATATCCCCGGTACTCATGTGGTATAAGCTCTCGGCATCAACCTGAATAACCTCTCCACCGACCTTCTTAAGATATAATTGATGTTTGGGTGCCGGTTTCCCGCCGGCTAAGCCGTAAGGAGCGGTTTCCTCCCTGGTACCGCCGCCATGATTAGCTGCAGGAATATCGGGAGCCTCCACCCGCCAGCGGTAAATTACCCCCAATCCGCCCCGCCACTTGCCGGCCCCTGCGCTATCCGGCCAATATTCATATTGTAAAAGTAAATAGGGGTTGACCATTTCATGTAATTCCGGATCGGGTGAGCGTAGACCGCCTGAACAAACTACCACCCCGATATGATCCCAGCCGTCAAAACCCTCGGTGCCGCCTCCACCGCCCTTGCACATAAAATGAATATCTGCAAATGGCCTGCCGGTCCGGGGGTTAAATCCCATGGTAGCGGGGGCGCACCACCTGGCCCAACCGGCCTGGGCCAAATGCGGGACGGCCTGCGCCAGGGCAAGCCACGCTGCCTCGATGATGGCAGACGCAGCCGTTAAGGTACAACAGGTGGTGGGAGCAGGATGTTTGGCATTTACCACCAGCCCTTCGGGGGCGATTATTTTTACCGGGCGCATGACCCCCTCATTAAAACGTACGTCAGGGTTAATAAGCGTAACTAGAGCCAAATAACAGGCAGAATGAGTATTGGGCAGGGTACTGTTGACATACCCGACAACCTGAGGGTCACTCCCGGATAAATCAAAGGTGATTTCCTGTCCCTGCACTTGTGCCTCGATACCAACCTTGATCATTTTATCTTTGTTGATTCCGTCATGGTCCATAAAACGTTCGGCATAATACTTACCATCAGGAACCGCCTCAATCTGAGCCCGCATTTGTCTTTCAGAAGCGTCAAAAACTTCTTCAATAGCTTGATAAAGAATATCGGTGCCATACTTTTGAAGCAGGCCTAGAAGGCCTCTATCCCCGATTTTACAAGCGCCCACCTGGCAGTGCAGGTCGCCCTCCACCAGAAAAGTAAGGAATATGTTGCTTAGAATAAGGTTCCAGACATCCGACTGGTATTGTCCTTTATGATAAAGGCGGGATGGCGGTATACATATGCACTCTTCATACATCGACTTTGAGTTGGGGTTGTAGCCGGCTACACCACCACCCCCGACATCCGCATGGTGCCCCTTGGAAACCGACCAGAATTGCAGTTCCCCCTTGTAAAAAACCGGTTTGGCAACATTAATATCCGGCGGGTGGTTGTTTCCGCCAAAGGGATCGTTTAATATAAACACGTCTCCCTCATGAATATCGTCTTTATAATGGTCTTTAATGGACTTGATGGCAAAGGGCAATCCGGCCATTAGAATAGGAATATATGCTGTTTGTGCCACCAACCGGCCGTATTTGTCGAAAACTGCAGTTACAAAATCCCTGGCTTCACTGAAAATGGGTGACCTTGAGGTGCGAAGCATGGTTTCCCCAATTTCCTTTGTAATGGCATCAAAGCGGTTTCCTATGACAGCCACCAGAATAGGGTCAATCTTTGTATCACTCATCCGAAAACCCTCCTTTTATTTACGAATATGATGGAATTTTACACCATTAGGGCGGAGTATATAGTTGTTGTATTCATCGCAGGCAAGGTTAAACTCCGGAGTGACAATAATGGTAGTGGTAGGTTGTTCCACAATAGCCGGGCCTTCCAGCATGTTTCCGTTGCCCATCAATAAACCGTCATAAACTGGCGTTTCAACAAATTTTCCGTTAAAATAAGCCTGCCTCTTTCCTTTCATGGCAAAAGAAGCATCTATACCACTAAAGGGAAACTTGTTAAAGGACATTTTATCGGTAGCCCCTATCGCAGATAAGCGCAAGTTCATAAATTCAACAGGAGATCCGGGCATTGAATACCCGTACAGGGTTTCATGGCGCTTATGAAAAGCTTCTTCCAATCCATTAATGACATCTTCAATGGGGGAGTCTTCCCAGCCTACCTCAACATCGTTCAATTGCCCGATATAGCGCAGGTCCGCACTATAGCTAAGAACAACCGACTTCTCGGGGATACCTTCAGCTGACAATGTTTTGAGGGCTTCCAAGCGCATTTCATTGTACAGGTCCTTTAAGCGATTCAGGTTTTGCTGTCCGTGGAACAATTTTTTGCCGGAAAGTGTTTCTATACCATACAAGTCGTTTAGCTCTTCAAGTGTATGTTTACCCACCGGGGCATTATAGGTGCGGACAAAATCATGTTTGAGATCTGAAATCAACATTCCCGCCGCACAGAAAACCGATGATTCCCTCGGCACGATGATCAGGGAAAGGCCCAGTTCGGAAGCTATAGCCGCCGCGTGAATCGGACCTGCCCCACCGGCTACCACCAGGGCAAATTCCCGGGGGTCATGACCACGTTTGATGGAAACCTCACGAACACCGTCAGCCATATTGGCATTAACTATCTTATAAATTCCGGCCGCTGTCTCCACCGCATCCAGTCCCAATTTTTTACCCAATTCTTCTATTGCATTAAACGTTGCATCATAATTAAGCTGTAAGTCTCCACCATGGAAGAAATTTGGATCCAGGTACCCCAAAATCAGATTGGCATCGGTTACAGCAGGCTGCCGGCCGCCCCGCCCGTAGCAGACAGGGCCGGGTTCGGAGCCGGCGCTTTTAGGTCCCACACACAGTATTCCGCCCGGATCGATCCAGGCAATACTGCCGCCCCCCGCTCCAATGGTATGAATATCAATCATCGGCGAAGCGATTCTATAATCGCCTACCCGGCCTTCTACTGTAAACCCGGGTTTGCCTTCCTTCACCAGGCAAACATCAAAACTGGTGCCGCCCATATCCACCGTAATAATATCTTTTACAGCCTGGGACTCGGAATAAAAGATACCCGCCGCCGGACCCGAGGCCGGGCCTGACAGAAGCGTATTGGAAGCAAAACGCATGGCCACCTCGGGGGACATAACCCCACCGTTGGATTGCATAATCAACAGCGTGCCCGCATAACCTTTACCCTGCAGACGGCTTTGCAGTTTCGCCAGATACTTGGCTAGAATCGGTCCGACATAAGCATTAAGCGCCGTAGTGCTGTGCCTTTCGTAAACCCGGACCTGGGGCAACACTTCCGAAGAAAGGGAAATATACACTCCCGGCAGTTCCTCCTGCAAGATTTCCCTTATTTCTCGCTCATGGAGGGGGTTGAAAAAGGAAAACAAAAAACTCACGGCCACAGCTTCAATACCCTCACTTTTGAATAATGCCGCGGATTTTAACACATCATCCCGGTTTAAGGAAGTTACTTCCTTCCCCTCGCAGTCTACCCGCTCTTCAACGGTTGCGATCAAATAACGCGGCACCAGCGGCGGCGGAGGGCTATGTTTACTGTCGTATTGTCTTTCCCGCATGCCCCGGCGCATGTTTAACACATCACGAAAACCTTTGGTGGTAATAAACCCCGTCTTGGCCCCGTCCCCGGTGAGGGTGGCATTGGTTGTAATTGTTGTGCCGTGAACAATTATTTTAACCTGTCCCAAAAATTCCGGCAGGCTTATTTCTCTATCCTTAGCCATCAGGACCAATCCATCAAATACGCCTTCGCTGGGGTCCTTCGGAGTAGTTAAGGTTTTATAAATCGTGCTTTCGCCCAGTTCGTTAATCAATAGAAAATCTGTAAAAGTTCCCCCAACATCGATACCTATCCTGAACATCCATTTCACCCCTTTATCTTAGATCCGGTAAAGTAAACTCTCATAACACAGTAACCATAAGCGTTAAGCGCCAAAAATCTTGCTAAAAAGCTAACAAAAATAAGAACTGATCAACTTTATTACTTGTGAGTCAAAAGTTCTAGCTATTCAAGCCACATCCTTATCATAGAGGTACTGCACTTCGCGTTGTTTTTCGGCTATTATTCGATAGAGTTCGGTTTTTCTGAAAAAGCGGGATCTGCTTCGGGATAAAGCGCTGCCAGAAGCGCATCATGAAAGAATCGATCCGTTGATTTTCTTGCATTGCGCCTTGCTCCTTTCCGGTTTATTCCTCTGGATTATAGAGGAAAACCGGAAAAAAAGCAAGTACCGGAATTAGAATCAGCAACCATAGGAATCTCGAAGCCCTTGCTGTGTTAAAGACCTTCGTAGCCTGACGGCTATAGTTTTAAAGTGACGATTTAGTTTTCAAAGAACGCATTCTAAATGGTAATATTCAGGCTGTTAACTTTTGACTCACAAGTTTATTATGACCCCATGTCAAGATGAGCGCTGTTTACCGACAGACACCGACCTGGACCCATTGGGGTAAAGTTTCTCAGGGGAGGAAGTTTATACTTCTTCCAGGTCTCGTACCAGGCAATATCAATCTCGATGTAGTACTCTAAAGGAATCACGGGCTGGTCATACTTGCCGAGTGCTGAATTGGGTTCTATAACCCAGCTTGAACTTCGCGGTGTTACTCCACGAGACATCAGGTATTCCCAGCATTCCTGCATTGACTTTACCGCGTCTTGCCATTTTTCAAAGCCCCAGGGTCGGGCCATTTCGGCTCCGGTAACAAGCGTAGGACAAACGCATCCTTCTCCAAAGATTTCCACCGAATCACAAACGCGTTTAATCCACTCATCCCGGCCAACAAACTTTGCTTTACCCGGGCAGTAAATATTAAACTTTTCCTTATCCCAAACTTCGATATTCGAGTGATGCGCATCCACCCCAGCCTCTTTTAAGATACGGCATTCCTCTTTAGTGAGCGCGGTGGTCTGGAGGTGAATCGCCCACCGGTGCCCGATTTTTTCCCTTATTGCTCTGATGTACTGTTCGTAAAAGTGTATATTATCTTTGTGCCCAATGCTGTTGGTAACGGCTCCGCCGGTTAAAATTATCGTATGGTTTTCAGGTTCCCGTTCTTTATTGAAGATGGTATCAAATACGGTTACCACATCCTCAACGCTCTTGTGGACCATAAACGGCCGACCGGTCTTTGATTGTTTGCGGGCATTGGTGTTAATATCACAGAATACACATTCCTCTTTTGTTCCCCAGTACTGACAGTTTCTTAAAATCGTACAGAAGCTTAGATATCCCCAAAAATTGCAAGCGGCAATATCCGAGTAAGGAGTCCCATCGGGTAAACTGTGTCTGTAGTAAGGTGGTTTGTTTCTTAACTCGAGATCGCCGAGATAGTTGTTCTCCCAGAGAATCTGTAATTTCCCGTCAATCAGATCTATTTTATAAGGGGTTTTTTCCGGCTTCTCGATACAAGTTTTATTGTTCGTGGGTCTGAGGTTGTAAGGTCCTCCTTTGAATTTAAATTCTTCGGGGGCCTTTAAAAACTCCTGTCGCTTCATCTCCTCCACATCGATTTGATCATAGGAGAAAAGATAATAAGACTTAGTGGTAAACTTAGCGCTTTCTTCTAAAGCAGCATCAGTGATATGGACCCCGAGCCGTAAAATATCTTCCTTGATGATAACCTCTTTCGGCACATCGGGATATCGTTCAAAATACTTATCTAAATCATATTTTGTATAAGGCATCTTACCTGGCATAACGACTAACCTCCTTCATTTTTTAATTGGTTAAAGAAGTTCCTCCCACGTCAATCCCAATCTTGTAGATCACAAGTTCCCCCCTATCCTTTTTATATCAGCCCTATTTAGGCCAGTAACGTTCGCGCAATTTGTTTTTCAGTATTTTGCCACTGGGGTTTTTAGGTAGTTCAGTGATAAACTCAACTGATTTAGGTGCCTTAAAGCCAGCCAGGCTCTCCTTGCAATAACTGATAATATCTTGTTCGGTAGCCCATTGACCTACTTTAAGTACAATTACGGCATGGACCGCTTCTACCCATTTTGAATGCGGCATACCGATTACCGCACACTCCCTAACAGCGGGGTGTTTATAAAGTAACTCTTCGATCTCCCGCGGGTAGATGTTTTCACCACCGCTGATAATCACATCTTTCTTACGGTCGGTGATATATATATACCCGTCCTCGTCAACGGTGGCCAGATCCCCGGTATAGAGCCAGCCGTTTTTAACCACTTGGGCTGTTAGCTCAGGTTTGTTCCAGTACCCTAGCATCATCTGCTCGCTCTTGATAATAATCTCGCCAACCACCCCCGGTTTAACCTCTTCCCCCCTTTCATTAACGACCCTGGTATCGCAATTGATTGATGGCAAGCCACAGGAAGCCAACTTTTTTGTTAATCGTTCAGGACCTTCTACATAATGATCTTCAATCGGCAATGCTGTCGCCACCGGCCCGTTTTCGGTCAGGCCGTAACACTGGAAGAAAATATCGCCCCAGCGTTCTATGGCACTCTTTAGTACATTAACCGGCATTATTGAGGAAGCGTAAAAAATTATCCTTAAACTGCTCATGTCAAACTTGTCAATATCGGGGTGGTTTAGCATGTCGACAATCATTGCCGGAACTACCTGCATCGTGCTAATCCGTTCTTTTTCTACTAAGTGCAACGCCTCTACCGGGTTAAATCCGGTAGTTATAACATTAGTACAACCACGGTAAAAATGAGCCTGGGCAAAGGCATGCCCTCCGGTATGATATAAGGGCATCATATCCAGCGTAATATCATCTTTACGAAGGCCCATCTCTAGCGCATGTGCATTAGCCGTTTGATATTGACCCCGGTGGGTTAGGACTGCACCCCGGGGAAGTCCGGTCGTACCGCTGGTGTAAATAATGTAAACAGGGTCGTTCTCGTCAATTTGCACTTCCGGTAGCCTATCATCGGCTTGGGCCAAGAATTGTTCATAATTAACTTCACCCAGCCCATCAAGGTTGACGTAATGTTGTACTGACAATAATTTAGTTTTTAATTCACTTACCGTATCTGCGTAAAAGTTCTCATAAAACAAAATTTTTGCTCTGGAATCTTCCAATAAATAAGCCAATTCATGTGTTTTCAGTCGAAAGTTAAGCGGAACCAGAATGCCCCCACCCCGGTCAGCTGCCCCATACAGCTCAAAACAACGAATTGAATTTCGTGAAAGCAAGGCAACCCGGTCGCTTTTGCTGATGCCAAGTCTTTGCAGTCCGTTAATTAACCTATAAACTCTCTCCCGGTACTGTTGAAAAGTCATGCGTTCACTACCGTAAACCCAGGCGGCCTTATTCGGAAATAAGCGGGCATTCCTTTCCAACATCTCACCCATAACCAGCAACTTAACTCACCCCTTGTTTCACAATTGAGAATATTCGTCATAATCCGACAATTCGCTATTTTATAAAAGTTAAAATTGGTTTTATTTTTCCTACTTTTAGTAAGCGCTTGACCTTTTTTATAAGTCTTTATGACCTGGTTACTCTAGGTTTATTGGACAACTTAACTGCCTGTGCTCGGTTTCGGCAATCAAGCTTATTAAAAATACGCGTAAAATGATTTTTAACCGTGTGAGGCCTTGCAAAAAGTTTTTCAGCTATTTCACCATTACTTTAAGTGAACCCATGGCGAATCCTTGTGTTCCCCCCTTGTACTGCCGACAGCTATCTGAACTCAAAGGGATTCGGATTAGTAGCAAAGTCCCCTCTTTTATCACACTTTGTATCTTAATTTCACCCTAATGGTAGGGAGTTATGTTTTAGATGGTCTGTTTATTGTTTCTCATGCAGTCGGCGGACCGGCGGTTTGATTGTCAACGGTAATTGGTTTAAATAAGGGTTCACCTATCGGAAGCACCAGTCTACCAAACACCTCATTAAGATATAGAGCACAGCCGACATAAAGCATGCCTGCAGCGAAAACGAACAATAAAAACCATCCGACCATCGCCGACCCTCCGCCCAATACGCCTACAGTCGCTAAACTAACTAGCCAGATACCACAATCAGCAATAGCAAGGAGTATAAATAAAAACTTGCTGACTAAACCTACAGCAATTGCCACAGCAATGACAAAGACGGCAACCACTAAAAAGCCTACTCCGGTCACAGTGGCTGGAATTGTAAAATCCTTAATCCACATCTTTGTAATTTCCTCAAACGCTGGCGTAATGCAAAGCATTAGACCAAAAACTAAAAGTGGTGTAGCAAATAACAATCCTCCTCGTCTATACTCAATAAGTCCACAAATCACTTGCACCAATCCACCAAATAAAAGCCAGGCAATTAAGATGGGGGCCCCTGCTGGCGCAATCCAACCTAGGTTTAATGCCGCCAGCGGAATGACCGAAGTACACAAACCTATGATTCCCGCAGTCGCCGGATTAGCCCACATAATTTCTTTTTCTTGCATTAACAATCCCTCCTTTTACCACCAACTATTTTTACATGTGCTTTCCGAAGTGGTTTAGTAGGTTTCAGCAAGACTTCACCCCTATTATAGCTTTAATCTTATACTTAAAGCGTTAATCTTTCTTCCCTCCATCGTAGTTTTGCCTTGTTTTTAATGCTCCATCCATAACGGCCTCAATTGCCTTTACATACCCTGTACAACGGCAAATGTGCCCGGAAAGCCTTTCACGCACCTCCCCTTCTGTAGGATTTGGGTTGTTATCCACTAGATGCTTGGCCCCGATGATCATTCCCGAAGTACAAAAACCAAATTAGGCTGAACTCATGTGTAAGTGCCGGGGTCTAAAGGGGTCAGTTCCGTATCGCCACAGAAAATATTAATATCCTCAAGGGGCAGGCCCAGGGTCTCGGCGGCAATTTGGGTATGCATTGTCCTGTTCCCCTGCCCGTTATCGATATTCCGGTAGAATTTCATAGCCAACATCTAGTAAACGCAACGCTTCTTCGGCTGTTTCAAGGTCAACCGCCGCTACAGCCGCTACCTTGCTCCCCTATTTCGCCGCTTCCCGGGCGATGACGATGCGCTGAATCTGGTTGGTTCCCTCGTAGATTTGCATGATCTTGGCATCCCGCATATACTTTTCCACCGGGTATTCCCGGGTGTAACCGTAACCGCCGAAAAGCTGAACCGCGTCGGTGGTGACTTTCATCGCCACATCAGCCCCGTAGCATTTGCACATCGCTGAAAATTTGGTAAACGGCAGATCATGATCCATATGAAAGCAAGCCTTATACACCAGCAGTCGGGCAGCTTCAATTTCCATGGCCATATCGGCCAGGATTATTTGAACCGCCTGCTGGGCAAAAATAGGTTTACCAAACTGAACCCGCTCTTGGGTATACTTGATTGCCGCTTCAAAGGCACCCTGGGCCAACCCAACAGCCATAGCCCCGGTTGTCGGACGGGCTTTATCCATAGTTTCCATGGCCAGGTAAAAACCGTCGCCTACCTTACCAATCAAGTTAGTCGCCGGAACCTTGACATCCTCAAAAATGACTTCGCAAGTCGGGGAAGCTCTAAGGCCCATTTTCTTTTCTTTCTTGCTAATGGTAACCCCCGGGGTATCGCGTTCGACGATGAATGCACTGAGGCTTTTATGCCCCCGGCTTTTGTCCACCGTGGCAAAAACCGTTAAAAAATTGGCAATGCTGGCATTGGTAATAAACCTTTTGGTACCGTTAATAATGTAATAATCGCCGTCGCGCCGGGCGGTGGTGGAAATATTGCCGACATCAGAACCGGCTCCCGGCTCGGTTAGACAGAAAGAGGCATACTGGCCTTCTTCGGCCAAACGGCGCAGGTAGTGTTGTTTTTGATCCTCCGACCCCCGCAGGATAATCGGGTATGCGGCCAGAGAGTTGCAGGTAGATGAGGTGGCAATCGCCGCGCAGCCTCGGGCGATCTCCTCAACGATGATACAGGACGTAACCGCATCCACCCCCGGGCCGCCATATTCCTCAGGTATACCCAGGTTACTCAGACCGGTTTCGATAAGCCTGTTGAGGATTTCAACCGGTAACTCTTCCCGTTCGTCATATTCGGCCGCAACGGGCACAATTTCCTTATTGACAAATTTCCGGGCGGTATCCTGGGCCATTTTCTGTTCTTCGGTTAGCTTAAAATTCATAAGTTTCCCCCCTAATTATATTTTGGGCCTGAACGCCCACATAACCCGGTCTCGTGGGGCTGAAACCACCACCGGTTCCACCGTCATCCCCACTTCCATCTCCGCCGGATCAACCCTAATCACCCTGGCCACAAAACCTACCTGGTCTGTCAGTTGCACCCTCGCAAAGACCATCGGTAAGGTTAAGCCGGGGGCCGCTCCCGAAGTCTGGATCGAAAATCCCCTTACTGTACCGGTAGATGGTAAATCGACCCATTCCAAAGTGTTACTGTGGCAAAGGGGACAAACAGTGCGGGGTGGCCAAAAGTCTCTCTGACATGAAGGGCAGCGGGTTGTAGTGAGCCGGCCTGCTCTAAGGTTTTCAAAAAAGGTGTGAAGTTTATTGTGTTCCGGACTCTGCTGCGGAATATAATCCATAATATATATATAATCAAGATTAAATTCATTGATCATATCACAGCACCTCCTGACGGCCATAGATCACTACGTGGTGCTCGGCAATCCCACTAAGGTTATGGTTTAAACCAATTTTGGCATTAGCAACTTGACGTTCTCCGGCCTCGTTGCGCAGCTGTCGGAAAATTTCAATAGCCTGAGCAACTCCTGTGGCACCCAGGGGATGGCCGCAGCCAATCAACCCACCACGGGGGTTCACAACAACCTGCCCACCGTAATCAGAGCCCCCGGTAGCTACAAAATTGCCACCTTCTCCCTGAGGGCAGAACCCCAAAGCTTCGTATTCAATAATCTCGGAGGCGCTGAAACAGTCATGCACCTCAGCCACATCCACATCTTGCGGTTTTATACCGGCCATATTATAGGCCGTCTGGGCGGCCTGACTAAGAATGACCCAATCAGCCCAGTCGTCGGGGATATTGGCGTGGTTGAAGCCGGAGGCCGCCTGGCAGGTGCCCAGAATATAAACCGGATTGTCGGTTAAATCTTTGGCAAGTTCTTCAGTAGCCAGGATAACTGCTGCTCCACCATCAGTAATCGAAGAGCAATCAAAAATTTTAAACGGGGTAGCTACCGGCTTGGAAGCCAGCACCTCTTCCACCGTGCAGGGTTTTGGGAATTGGGCGTAGGGGTTGCGGGAAGCGTTGCGGTGGTTCTTGGAGGAAACCATAGCCAGGTGTTCTTCGGTCGTACCATATTTGTTCATATGGGCCTGAGCTGCCAGGGCAAACTGCACTGGGGCAGTTAGACCGGTGCTGCCCTCCCATTCCCGATCCACACCGGTGAGCATATTTAAGACAATCTCCTGGCGATTGGGAATAAACATTTTTTCCGCTCCCAGGACCATTACCAGATCTGCCAAGCCGGCGGCAATCGCTGTATAGGCAGTCCGAATACCAACAGTTCCGCTGCCACACATATTTTCTACCCGGCAAAAGATCCTATCCGGGGCAACGCCTGCGCTTTCGGCGGCCCAAGGGGCAGTATGGGACTGGTAAGCACTCCTTTCCGGAAAGACGCTGCAGAAAATAAACCCCTGAATATCCCGGCTGTTGACCCGAGGGTTAGAATCAAAACAAGCTTTGGCGGCTTCGGAGACAATATCTCTTAAGGTTCCGGGGTATACTCCCCATTTGTGAGTAGTACCTCCGGCAATCAATGCAACACGTCGTGGCATATTTTCACTTCCTTTTATTAAAGTCAAGCTACCTTATAATGAATATATAGGTCCTAACTTACTACTCTTCACCTCCCTATCTCAATGTCTTGCAAAATATCTGCGATTAGCTCACTCAGTCGCAGTTTTACATTTTTAAATTTGGATTTATGCAACACAAAACCCCTGAAATGAATAATTTTGGTTGCGCGTGGTTGAGCTAAAAAATACCTTGGGTAACTTCTTTGAACCCCTTGTACAGAAATCCACCCTGGCCATCTCTAATTGCCAAGTACTATTAAACCTATTGTTCTTCGTTTTTTAACGGCTTTGCCTTGTTTTCAGTGCTCCATCCATAACGGCCTCAATTGCTTTAACATACCCTGTACAGCGGCAAATGTGCCCGGAAAGCCTTTCACGCACATCCTCATCGGTAGGATTTGGATTGTTATCCACTAGATGCTTGGCCCCGATGATCATTCCCGAAGTACAAAAACCACATTGAACAGCGTCTTTTTCTATAAAGGATTGTTGCATAGGCTCCAAAGGACCGTCTTTATTTAATCCTTCAATTGTTGTAATCTCAAAACCATTGCATTCAACAGCCAACGTAAGGCAAGACAAAGCAGGTGTTCCATTAATCATTACTGTGCATGCTCCACAGGAGCCGTCATCGCAGCCTTCTTTTGTGCCTATGAGGTTTAAATCTTCGCGTAAAACATCAAGCAGGGTAGTATTATTGGCAACATCGACTTCCCAATCTTCCCCATTTACTTTTAAAGTTATTTGCTGTTTTTTACCCATATTAGCAGCATCCTTTCCCATTCCCAGCTTTTTCCCAGGCTATTTCCAGTGCCGCTCGCACCATTTTTGAGACCATAGCCCTTCGGTAACCTACACTGGTTGTTTTGTTTTTAACCATAATGGTTAGTTTGTTGGTTTGATTTAAAATCGGTTCCAGCAAGTCTTCGCTTAATTTTCCCGCGCCAACCAAGTTCTCAGCCTCATCAACCAAAAACGGTGAGGAACCGGCGGTAGTAAGGGCCAGCCTTGCCCATTGGCAAATTCTATCGTCGGATAAAGTGATACTGGCGGCTACTCCTAAATTGGGGAAGTCGGTTGAACTACGTTCGGCAAGCTTAAGGTAGGTTCCACCAGTAGTTGCAATTTCTTTGCTGATAAATATGCCGGTTAAAACTTCGCCCTCTTTGAGGGAAATTGGGGTTAATCCATCGCCGCTAAAAAGATTCGCCAATCTCGTATGGCGTTCCCCGGCTAAAGATCCAATCCGGACCTTTGCTTCCAAAACCAACAAGGCCGGAGCGGTATCGCCGGAATAAACCGCATAACATTTCTGACCGTTAACTACCAGGCATTTTCCGCCACCCGCTTTTAAACAAGGGGTAAATGATCCCCTTAAAAATTCAGATTGATTAAAATACATGCAACGGGTTTCGAGGCAAAGGTTTCCACCGATGGTTCCCATTAGTCGATGTTGGTATGCCCCCACCTTTGACGCCGCCTCAACTAAAAGAGGATAATGCTCGCGGATAACGGGTGAGGAAATTAAATCATGCAATTTAACGGCGGAACCAATATAAATACCATCGTCCGTGGGTAAAATGGTTTTCATTTCCTTAATTTTTCTTAAACTTATTAAAGCTTCAGGTTTACAGGTGTGCTGTTTTAGCCGTACCATCAGGTCTGTGCCCCCGGCAATAATTTTGGCGCGATTACCCCATTTGGCCGCAAGGGAATACAGCTCAGATAAGTCCTGCGGTTCTAAGTATTGATCAAAATTTTGGATACTCACCTTTATCATCCTTTCGTAATTATTTGCTGGATTTTTTCAGGGGTAATTGGTATAGAATCAAATTTGGCTTGCAAAGCGTCTTGAACAGCATTTACTGCCGCTTCCACTGCCGCAATGCTAACCGTCACCCCCGCTTCTTTAGCCCCGAAAGGTCCAAATGGGTCCTCGGATTCCACAATAATGGATTCAACCGGCGGCATATCTTCGGCTAGATATAGCTTATAACCCAAAAAACCCGCGTTAAGAGCCCGGCCATTTTCCCACACAAACCCCTCAGACAAGGCTTGCCCGATGCCAAAGGCCACTGAACCTTCAAATTGACCCTCTATGGCTTTGGGGTTTATGGCGTAGCCGCAATCATGTGCCGCTGTGGTTTTTGTAACTTTTACTTTATAGGTGACCGGATCGACCTCTACTTCGGCCACAACTACCCCATAGCTGTAAGCTTTGGTGGGTTGGCCATCGATTTTGCCATTCATCCAATCTACCGGGGTAACATTGCTGGGCCTCCACTCCCCTCGACCAATGACGTGTTTACCGGCTTTGTAGCCAGCCCAGATAATTTCTTTCATTCTCATATGGCGTTCAGGATTTTCCTTGATAAAAACCCGCCCGTCGGCTATTTCAAGTTCACTTGTCCCAACGTTTAACTCATTTGCTGCTATTGTTAAAAGCTGGTTGCGGGCATCCAGGGAGGCCTGTAAAACGGCATTTCCTGAAATATAGGCTGAACTCATGGTGTAAGTGCCGGGGTCTAAAGGGGTCAGATCCGTATCGCCACAGATAATATTAATATCCTCAAGGGGTAAACCCAGGATTTCGGCGGCAATTTGGGTATGCATTGTCTTGTTCCCTTGCCCGTTATCGATGTTGCCGGTTAAAAGGCTTACTTTTCCATCCTCATTAAACTTGATTATAGCTCCCGATGTTGAACGGATCCCCAAATCGAAACCGCAAATATGAATGCCGGTACCTATGCCAATACCTTTTAAGGTTCCCGGAGATGATTCTCTTTTTTCTTTCCATCCCGATTTTTCGGCGACTTTTTCAAGACATTCGGTAAATCCGCAGCTATATACTTTGGCGCCATTAAGAAGGACGTCGCCGGTTTGCACGGCATTTTTCAGTCTTACTTCCAGTGGATCCAATCCCAATTCCCGGGCCATTAAATCCATCTGGGCTCCATCGGCAAAACGCAATTGCTGGTTGCCATGCCCTCTCATTGCTCCACGTGGCCCCTTATTGGTGTATACCCTCAGTGCTTTATAGCTAACGTTGGGAATACGGTAAAGACCCAGGAACATAATTAAGGGAACAGTCAGCGCGATTCCGGCGGTGCTTTGGTAGGCGCCCCCGTCCGCTAAAATCTGAATGTCTTTTGCCGTAATTAAGCCATCCTTTGTCATACCGGTTTTAATAGTTATTTCCATTGGATGTTTTTGACGATAGGCGATCATTGTTTGTTCGCGACTGAAGGCTACTTTCACCGGTCGTTTGGCTTTTTTCGATAACATGGCGGCGCAAAATTCGGCGGAGCCCATTTCCGAAAGACCGCCAAAAGCACCGCCAATATCTATTGCGTGAATGCGAATATCACTTAAATTCATCTGCATGGTGCGGGCCAGTGCAGCCCGTTTGGTAAAGGGAGACTGACTGGGGACCCAAACTTCCAATTTGCCCGTGGGAAGGAAATTGGCTACCGCTACGTAGGGTTCCAATTGACAATGGGCCAAGGCTTCGGTTTTAAATGTATCTTCCCTGATTAGGTCGGCTTTGGCAAATCCATCATTAAGGTCACCGTATGTAACTGTATAATCCAGGCATCTATTATGCCCCGCCTCCTCATGAACCTGGGGTGCTCCCTCCTGCAGGGCTTCCTTCGGATCGAAAACAGCCGGTAGGATTTCATAGTCAACATCTATTAAACGCAATGCTTCTTCAGCTGTTTCAAGGTCAACCGCCGCTACCGCCGCTACAGGCTCACCCACAAAACGGACTTTATCATATGCTATGGGATATTGATCGCGGGTAGATGAAAAAATACCAAACTTTTTTTGCGGTGTATCAATACTTGTAATAACAGCTTTCACCCCGGGAAGTTTTACGGCGCGGGATATATTAATGTTATTAATCCGGGCATGCGGATGCGGGCTCATAAGAATTTTCCCGTGCAGCATTCCGTGAAGTTTGACATCTCCCGTATAATATGCATTACCGGTTACTTTATTAAATGAGTCCACCCGAGTTACTGATTTGCCTACTACGCTTTTAGTCAAATTTTCTCCCTCCTTGTTATTTTTTAACAGTTAATTGTTCAAGTTATTGGTATTTAATTGGCGCAGTCTAAATCTTTGTAGTTTGCCGGTTGTTGTTTTAGGTAGTTGCTCAACGTATTCAATCCATCTTGGATATTTATAGGGAGATATTTTACTTTTTACATATTCCTTTAACTCATTGCTAAGGTCATCAGAAGGATAATATCCATCCTTCAAAACAACATAAGCCTTGGGTATTGCCAGCCCATCGGTATCTTCTGCGCTAATAACAGCACATTCTTCGATTAATGGATGGGCTAAAAGGACATTTTCAACTTCAATAGGTGAAACCCAAATACCGCCGGCCTTAATCATGTCGTCTTTTCGTCCGGCAAACCAAAAGTTGCCTTCCGCATCATATGAAAACTGATCACCTACTTTAACCCATTCCCCGAGGAAGGTACGTTTGGCCAAATCTGGTTTGCGCCAGTATCCTGCCGCTGTGCTATCCCCCTTAATCAATAAGTTGCCGATTTCCCCCGGAGGAAGATTATTACCTTCATCGTCTACAACTCTAGCTTCAAACCCGGGAATAGGTTTACCCGAGGAGTCGGGAACAACATTTCCAGGTCTATTTGAAATAAAGATATGGAAGCATTCTGTCGCCCCTATTCCATCAATTATTTCCGCGCCGAAAGTTTCAAGCCATCGATTATAAATAGTTACCGGCAGTGCCTCGCCGGCAGAAGTAAAAAGTCGGACCGAGCTAAAATCATATTTTTCTTTTAACCAGGGGAGTTGAAGAATAGCGTTATAGGAAGTTGGTACCCCATAAAAAATAGTTGGCCGATTTTCAGTAATAAATTTCGCTACTACAGCAGGCTCGGGCTTTTCCGGTAAAAGAAGTGTTGTGGCGCCCGCGCAAAATGGCCAGAAAAATGCACTGGATTGACCGTAACCAAAGAATAGCTTGGCGATTGAAAACATTCTGTCCTTTTCGGAAATTTGTAAAACGCCTTCGCCGTGACATTTAAAATGATGATAAATACTTTTATGAAGATGCATTATACCTTTTGGGGCTCCTGTTGTTCCCGTACTATATTGCCAAATAACAACATCGTCTTTTGAAGTTTCAGCGGGTTTTAGTTCATCAGGCATATCTTTTATGATACTTTCGAATGATAAACTGTTCTGCTTCCGGGTTTCCAATTACAATAAGATGTTTTAAAAATTTTAAATCATTTTCACAGGCCTTAACCTTTTGCAGTAAAGATTCATGGACTACCGCCACTTTTGCTCTGCTGTCATTTAAAATGAAAGAAATATCTTGGTAAGGTAGCATGGTGTTAATCGCTATTGGTATAGCACCTATTTTCATACTGGCAAGCATAGCAATAATTAGCTCGGGAATATCCGATGATAATACCACAACACGGTTTTCCATTTCTATACCTAAATATAACAATGCATTCCCAAAACGATTTACTTTTTTATATACCTCCTCATATGTTAAATCCCGGTTCTGGCATATGATTGCGGTTTTATTTCCCCTACCTTGTTGCAAATGCTTAACCAGTAAAAAAAACGATGCATTAAACTTTGGCGGAATTTCTATTTAATTGCCCCCCCCTTCTTATTTTATTGCAAACATCATGCCAATTTTTAAAACTTTGATTTCACTGCAAAAAACCTCTCAAAGACATTTAAACCTGGTAAAAAGCAGGATAAATAGCCCCGAATAAAGAAGTAATATCTAGCAACTAAGAGAAAACAAGCCATAATTTTAATATGAGGGGTTACCCACAATGTTTAAGAAGAACGACGAACACCGGCAATATGAACTGTTTAGCCATTACCGTCTGGTGAAATATCGCAAAAATGCTTGATAATACCTGGGCACCGGTCTTTTACAAAGAATTTTGGGGACTAAAAAAACGCCAGTCCGGTAGGTTTTTCTAGTACTTTAGCAGTTTATTTTTAGCAGGTAAACCTATTGTTCAGTAAAAAAAATGGTGCAATACTGCACCGGGGGTGGTGGATTACAGCACCACATATTATCTAATTTCAGTTATGCTATAACACCAAAAAATGATTAAGACGATCTCTATTACTTACATAAAATTAGTATCGGGTTAAGTAATCTAGTACAATATGATTTCACTGCAAAAACCTCTCAAAAACATTTAAACCTGGTAAAAAAAAAGCAGGATAAATAGCCCCGAATAAAGAAGTAATATCTAGCAACTAAGAGAAAACAAGCCATAATTTTAATATGAGGGGTTATCTACAATGTTTAAGAAGAACGACGAACACCGGCTATATGAACTGTTTAGCCATTACCGGCCGATGATGAAACCAAATATCGCAAAAATGCTTGATAATACCTGGGCACCGGTCTTTTACAAAGAAGTGTTCCGTATGATAAACGAAGAGTTCTTGTTCCACTATACTGCCTTGATAACGGCAGACCCAACTTCCCCGTCAACATACTATAATGGTCCCAGGAAATGCGACACGATTTTGCAGGGGATAAGCGACACCAATCTCGAAGTAAACTAACTAAGTGAAAGGAGCATATCCCATGCAAAAAAAAGTGGTCACCAGAGCAAAAATTGCAAATAGTTTTAGAAGCCTTAAAAGAACGCCACATAGGCGAAATTTCCTCGGAATACGGAGTACATGTCAGTGTGGTTCACCGCTGGAAGAAGGAGCTCTTAGAAGGCGCTAACAAGGTATTCGACACCTCTAAGAGTGCTAAGGTTGCTGCCCAAGAAAAGCGCAAACAAGAAGAAACCATCGACAACTTATACGCACAAGTAGGACGTCTAACAACACAGTTGGATTGGCTTAATAAAAATCTGGCGGTATCTTACCCCGAGAATGAACGAAAAGCTATGGTGGATTGGGATATCTCAAATTCACATTAAACATAAAAGCTCAGGCTGGGCTATTATCCTTGAATCGAACGGGTCTATACTGGACTGCCAAAGAGGTGTCTAAACACGAGGTGGAGATAAGCACCCGATTGACAAGATTCACACGCAGCATCCATTTAAAGGCCCCAGGCGGATTGTTGACGACATAAATAACATGGATGGCGTAGATTATAAGGTCAACCGCAAACGCATTCAGCGATATATGCGGGAAATGGGAATACGGGTGATTTACCCTGGCCCCAACCTCAGCAAACGTAATAGGGCTCATTTGTACCCATACCTGCTTCGCAATGAAACCGGCCCATCCTAACCATGTCTGGGAAATCGACATTACGTATTGTGCCATGCAAGGCCGTTGGATGTACCTGGTGGCCAACATTGACTGGTATTCCAGGATAATTGTTGGATACGAGCCGCTCTCTGATACGATGATAAGGAATTTGTCATTAAGGCTGTAAACAAAGCCATCGAAACGCAAGGAATTGCTATTTTCATGCGTTGTTACAATTTTGAGCGCCCGCACACATTTATTGGCAAAAAGACTCCAGCAAGTGTTTATTATGCTTCTACTAACTTACCGCACAATCTGCATAATAATCAGGATATTTGAAAGTGGGGCCAATTGGCTACTGAATTAATATTTAAAACCCTGCTGACAAATCTTGAGCCACCTGATGTAAACGAAGAGGCTGCCGGTCTTGACTTCATGTGCTGTTTAATGGGTAACCCGACCGACGGATATACGCCAAAAAATTAATTGCCTACGGTCGGGTTTATTAAGCCTAGCACATGGAGTCAAGACTCACCGCTTCGCTCCGACCGCAAGCGGCGGCTAAGTGTTGTGAATGGGGGATAACTACCTCGCCTCTGGAGACCGTCATATTTAATAATTACTGTGAAATGTTAGGTGGCTTAGTACGCATTAACCTCATCGTTTTAACTTATCAAAACATTCATTCAGAAAGGTTTTATGTTACCACTATACCCATTGTCGCTTTGAATTAAAAAATCGTGTCTTGACATTGTGGTCCATTGTACAGTTCCCTGGATATTAATGTCCACCACACCGATATGACCGGTAAAAAAGTCAGTGATGACAAACTACCTTTGACCCAATTTATGTTTACCGAACAGTTTAAGGTAACCCAATGCCCAAGCGGTAAAGATCCTTTGGACAGCAGTCACAATACTAAAACAAAGATCAGCACCAGTCACTTTTCTAAAGATGACTATAACATGTCCACTGCAGGGGAATTGCCTGGTCATAGAGCAAAAAAAGCGTGGTTCTAAGGGTCAATAAGAAATCCATTATTGCCGCCAATGTTCGGGCAGATATCAGTACCAAGGAAATTAAACGCCAGAACATAAGTAAAAGGACGGCTATTGAAGGCACCAATTCTTCTTTGAAAAGAAGCCAGGGTGCCAACAAGTTAAGGGTAAGGGGTATCACCAAATGTAGTATGCAAATTGACTTAAAGGTAATTGGTCATAACTTCAAGCAAGTGTTTCACGGCCTTAAAAGTTATCCACAAGAATAACCCAGGGAGAGGTCTGTTTAAGGATGAGTTAAAAATTGGTAATTGGTAAAGTTGCCTACAAAAATTGGGTTGCCCTAATAATGAGTATTTCTGGATTAGGGGCAGTTCAAATTTTTACGTTCCCAGAAATCCTAAGGGCTAATGTTTTTGCTAATCTAAAAGGGGGCCATTAAAAGCCCCGTGCGCACAAAAAAGGGGACCACCCTGATCAAGGTTTTCCTGTAAGCTGTAGGTAGGTCAAACCGCAGCGAACAGGAGGAAAGGACATGATCAGCGTGGTCGATAAAGAGCTTATCAGATGACTATACTTTAAGCAACAAAAATCTATTCGCTGGATCGCCCGAGATTTAAAGATGTCTAGGAAAACAGTGCGCAAAACCCTGGTTGATGGTGAAGAGCCCAAGTACAATCTCACCCATCCCAAACCCAAACCCAAACCCAAACCCAAACCCAAACCCAAACCCAAACCCAAACCCAAAC
>JAENYQ010000011.1:0-32211 GCA_016841675.1 Desulfotomaculum sp. | reverse complement strand
CCCAAACCCAAACCCAAACCCAAACCCAAACCCAAACCCAAACCCAAACCCAAACCGGTAACCTGCCACATCCGCCCGTTCATTAAACAGTGGCTACAGGAGGAAAAACAATACCCCGCCAAACAACGTTACACCGCCCGGGGTATCTATAACCGGCTGGTGGACGATTACGATTACCAGGGCAGTGAATCAAACGTCCGCCGGGTCGTGGCCGAACTGCGGCAGGCGGAAAAAGAAACCTACATACCGCTGGCTTTTGAGCCCGGTACTAACGCCCAGTGCGACTGGGGAAGCGGGTACATCTACCTTGATGGACAATACACCGAAGTGCAGCTGTTTTGCATACGCATGACCAGCAGCCGCCAGCCATTTGTTATGGCCTTCCCCCACCAGAAACAAGAAGCCTTCTTTGCCGGGCATGTACAAGCTTTTACCCGGCTTGGCGGGGTACCTGCCACCATCACCTACGATTATGACAACTTAAAGACAGCGGTTTTAAAGGTGTTGCAAGGCAGGAACCGCCACGAACAGAGCCGTTTTATCGCCCTACGCAGCCATTACCTATTTGAATCTATTGCACACCCGGGCGGGGAAATGAAAAGGGGCAAATTGAAAACTTGGTTGGTTATGTAAAAAGAAACTTCCTGACCCCTATTCCCCACGTAAATTCTTTGGAGGAGCTCAACGAAATACTCCTGGCCGGTTGCGCCAAGTACGTTGCCAGCCACAAAGTGCCGGGCACCGATTTAACCGTGGAACAGGCCTGGGCTAAAGAAAACCACTGTTGCTACCCCTGCCGGCCAGGCTGTTTGATTGCTTTAGATACGCCGAGGTGAAAGTAAACAAGACTCAGTTGATCCGTTACGACAATAATCACTACTCCGTACCGGCCATGTGGGCTGGCCGTACCCTATCTGTAAAAGGATACGTGGATCGGGTGGAGATCTATGGTCAACGCCAGTTGGTGGCCACCCATCCCCGGTGTCACAATAAAGGCCAAGAAATATACAACCTTGACCACTACTTGGATACACTGACCAAAAAACCTGGAGCCCTGGAATACGCCAAGCCCTACCAAAAAGCTAACCTGCCGGCCATCTATCAGCAATACCTCCAAGAGTTAAAACGCCGGCATTCGCGTCCCGAGCGAGAATTTGTGCATATGCTGCTATTGCATCGTACCGTCGGCTGGGATATCCTGACCCGCGCACTAGATGAAGCTTTCCAAAAAGAAACTTACCACCTGGAAGGGGTGCGGTATTTAGCCGAAAAACTAAGCGGCAAGCATATTGTTGCCATACCGCTGCGGGAGGGTAAACACCCGCACCTGGAAACATACAAGGTCCCAAAACCTAAGCTTAGCCGGTTCAACCAACTGCTTGACCGGCCACCGGGGGGTGTGGTGCATTGAATAATGGTACCGCCACCATGCTCCTGAACACATACCTGAAACGTTTAAGATTGCTGACAGTCGCCAGCCAGTATCAGGTCCTGGCCCGTGACGCGGCGGATAAAAACTGTACTTATGAGGAATACCTATGCACGCTACTGGAACAGGAGGTGCTGGTTCGGGACGAAAGCGGGCGGAAGCTGAGAATCAGCAGGCTGGGTTCCCAGTCCTCAAAACCCTTGAGGGATTTGATTTTACCGCCCTCCCTTCGTTGAATAAGCAAAAGGTGGTGGCTTTGAGCCAGGGTGACTTCATCCTGGCCAAGGAGAACGTCATCGCCATTGGCAGTGCTGGAACAGGTAAGACCCACATCTGTACTGCCTTGGCGCTTTGTGCCTGCCAGATGGGGTACCGGGTGCGGTTTTACACCGCACCGGGACTGGTTACCGAACTGCTGCAGGCTCAAAGGGAGCACCGTCTAGGGAAGCTTGAAAAAAGATGGCTTGGTTTGACCTGATTTTGATTGATGAGCTAGGGTATGTCCCGTATAGCAAAGAGGGGGCCGAGTTATTCTTCCGGTTCGTAGCTTCCCGCTATGAACGGGGGGCCGTGATGATTACGTCTAACCTTGAATTCGCCGACTGGACCCAAGTGTTCGGTGATGAAATGCTCACAACGGCCCTGCTTGACCGGCTCACTCACCGGTGTCACATCCTGGTTATGAACGGCGAGAGTTACCGGTTCCGTGAGAGCATGAAACGCAGGGATGATGATTAAAAATGCTCAATTTATGGCATCAGGGGTGGTCCCCTTTTTCATGAACACATGGCCTTTTTGATTGACAAACACAGCTAATGCCCAAGAACAGGTCTTCAACGCGCACAAGCCTATTTTAAAGGAGCTAATAACCCTAAAACCACCCCCACAGGGGGGCACAAACTAAACAGACCATCCATGGTATGATCTTTAACAAAGAATAGTGACGACTCTATCAATCCTTAAACTACAGAAAGATAAATCTTCGTGCTCTGAAAGTACACTTATTTGTGCTTGACGGGACAGCCTACAGCGCACTCACCTCTACGTGATTTGTAGTTGCCTGTAATCTCTGTAAGATAGTATTAATATTAAACAAGCCCAAGGACAACGGCTTTATGGCGTTTCATGCCGTTTTGTGCCTTTAGCGAAGCGAAAGGAATGGGTATAAGCGTGAAAAATAGTATCGGGAAAAATCATTTAGACGATGGAGAACTGAGAAGCGGGTCGCTGTGGTTAGACAGTTTACTTAGGGTTTTCCCTTTGGAAGGTGATTCACGACTCATTTGGCTGGCTAGTATTTTAAACTCAATTCATGAAGGCGTAGTTGTAGTAGATTTAAACTCAACAATTATATTTGCGAATTTTGCCTATACTCGCAATCTGGGGGTACCAGTCACCAAAGTGTTGGGAAAAAAGCTTTCTGATATTGAACCGGAATCGCCGATTCTCCAAGTTTTAAGAACCGGAAAAGCGATAGTCGATGACCCCTATCAAATTAAATCGCTAATGGTAGATATTGTCGCCAATATCAATCCCATCTATGAAAACAGCCGTCTAATCGGAGTGGTCGCAGTTTTTCGGGACCGTACTGAAGTCCAACACCTGGAAGAAAAACTGCGACAAACTATGGATGAAGTGAAGAGAAGCCAAGCTTTGACCAGTCGCTATTTTTCAGAACTGAGGGAATTGCGGTCCCGATTGCTGGAAACCGACGATCTGGTTCTAGAAAGCCCGCCAATGCGAAAAATCACTGAACTGGTTATGCGCTTGGGCCATGTGGATTCAACAGTGCTCATTACCGGTGAGTCCGGAACCGGCAAGGAGATTATTGCCAAATTAATTCACCGGTCAAGCAATCGCCACAACCAGGCCTTTGTGACAATTAATTGCGGGGCCATCCCGGAGAACCTGCTTGAATCTGAACTATTCGGCTACGAAAAAGGCGCTTTTACCGGTGCTAATAAAGAAGGAAAAGTTGGGTTGTTGGAAATGGCCAACAAAGGCACGTTTTTTCTGGATGAGATCAGTGAACTGCCCTACAGTCTCCAGGTCAAGTTGCTTCGGGTCATACAGGAACAAAAGTTTATGCGGGTTGGGAGTCTTAAAGAAACTAAAGTTGATATCCGGTTCCTGGCCTCAGCCAATCGCGACCTGCAAACAATGGTGAAAGAAAAAACTTTTCGGGAAGACTTATACTATCGTTTAAATGTTATCCCGATTGTATTACCTCCTTTGCGCGAACGAAGGCAGGATATCGCTCCTATGGCCCGTCATTTCCTGCAAAAATTTAATAAAAAATATAGACAGCAAAAGAAACTGCTACCAGAGGTGTATCGTTATTTTGAAACCTATTACTGGCCGGGTAATATCCGGGAACTTGAAAATACGGTGGAAAGGCTGGTTGTTTCTTCTTTAAAGGATACCATTGACATACATGACGAAACTTTGACGAACTATTTCTTTAGCGGGACTAATGCTAAACCTGTCGCCGTGTATGACATTATTCCACTTAATGAAGCCCAGGAAATGGTCGAAAAGGAACTCATCCAAAAATCCCTGATCCTTTATGGTAGTTTCCGCCGCGCCGCCAAGATTCTAGGGGTCGACCATTCTACCCTGATCCGTAAAGCAAGGAAATATGGCTTAAACAATGATAGTCAGCCTGAATAACTTGATTTTTTTCGGATACCCCAAAACCGAAGTAATGATGTTTATTGCAACGTTTTTTGGTGATATCCATGCTAACCAGTTTGTGTAAAGCTATGGTTCTGAGCTGATAAGTTAAACAAACTCCGGCCAGAGGTTGGTGCTTTCACCACAATCTATACAGTACATTCGGCAAAGTGACATAGTTGTAGTAGATACATAATTTAATCGCTATTTGCCGCTGCCAAAGCCCATTGCGGATGCGTGCAATGGGCCGGATTGCGTACACAATTCATTTTTTCCGGCAAAAAAAATAATCGGATTCTCCAAATACCCTTTGAAATCTGTGCAGGAAATGTTATTCTCATCTTGTAACGTGACTTCACATCACCGGATTTGCAGCATGAAGGTTGAGCCGCCAAACTCGTGACCCTTATGCTACCCTTGCCGATGAAGAAGCCGTCTCCTGTCAAGTTTTTCTTGCATGAGACGGCTTTTCTGCACATTTCACCATTTTACCTTCTTCTTCTGCAAATTAGAATCACCGGTTTTTTCGGTGAACCTATTTCCGCCATTTAAGTTAGCTGGTAACACTTATATATATAAAATTCCTTCATCATATACAGTCAAGGTTTCGAATCCGTCTTTAGTTACAAGATACGTATTTTCAATCCCCACGGCGCCATCTGTAAAGGTAAATTTGGGTTCCAAAGTAAAGACCATGCCTGCTTCCAATGGCGTTTCAAATCCGTGTCCAATTATCGGCAATTCGTCTAACTCGATGCCGATGCCGTGACCAACAAACGCCAAAGGTGTTGGGTAGCCTGTAAAATTTTTGGCAAATGGACTTTCACTAGCTATTTGCAGCGCCAAGTCGTAAAGTTTACCGCAGTATACCCCCGGCTTTGCCAAATTATTCATCTGCTTCAAGATCTCGGTTGCTACTGTATAGGCCTGTAGCAGGTGGTCTGGTAGTTTCCCAATGCAAAAAGTCCTGGTCTGGTCCAACATGTATCCATCGAGGGCAAAACCATAATCCACATACACAGGCTCATCCCGACCAATTAGTTTGTTACTGGCACCTTGAGCGAACGCAGGGCCAACCCCTTTTCCACCAACTGCACCCCAAAAATAGCTGGGATCGGTATTTTGCCCAGATACTATATGGGTTTGAACCAAATCTTGATTGAAGCCTCTTATTCTCACTAAACCAGGGTGGCCTTTTTCCCTGGAAAATGCATCAATAATCGCAGCTAGTTTTAGCTCGGACATGCCCTCTTTTAAATTGGCCCTAATAAATGAAAATACCTCCATGTGTGTTTTAGCAGCATCTTTAAATATTTCCAGCTCATAATCCGATTTAATCATGCGCACAGTGCGTATCAGAGGGCTGGCATCAACGATATTGGCCGGCTTAAAGAGCCTTTGATAACGCATATACAGGTTTGCGGGCAGCACATCCAATTCAAAGCCCAGCGTTTTAAAGCCGCTGTAGCCATATGACTGGAGGACTGTAAATATATCCTTGAGGCTGTCCAGATAGACAATATTGTCCATGGAGGACTCTTCTCGGGCTCGCTCATAGCTCTTTTTGACTAATAGTACCGGCCTGCCCTCAGCCGGTATAAAGAGGTGGGATTGCTGGACAGTCCCGGTAAAGTAAAAGAGGTCAGCGTTTTGAACAATTATTACCCCGTCGATGTCTTGTTGTTTTAAAAGTTCTTGCAGTTTAGCAACCCGTTGTTCCAACTCTGTTTTCGGAGTATAGCGCAAAGTATTAACACCTTCCTTTACAATTACTACCGATTACATGAATTTGCTTTCCTCAAATCAAGAAAATTTGTATCAATATTTAGCAATTACTGGCAGGCGAAATTAAAGTAGACGGGGTCAGGCTCTTAACATATTAGCTTATGTCGGAAATCAGCCAAATAAGTTAATATGTTAAAAGCCTGACCCATTTTTCCAGTTTTAAAGTGACTGGTAACATATAGTCTATTGAGAAAAAATGTACAAATACAATTATATTCCAGTTGCTTAGGCTAAATTAATTTCATTTGTTTTGCTGCGTGGCGCAGCTGATCCCGAAAATCAGGATGGGCAATGCTAATCAGGGCCTGAGCCCTTTCACGTAAAGATTTTCCACGAAGGTTAACAATTCCGTACTCAGTTACCACATGATCAACATAGTTCCTACCGGTTGTTACGCTGGCTCCAGGAGTTAAAGTGGGAACAATCTTGGAGATAGCCCCTTTTTTGGCGGTAGAATTAAGGACGATAAAACCTTTACCATCCGGGCACATAGTAACACCCCTGGCAAAATCAGACTGTCCTCCGCTTCCTCCATAGACCATGGGTCCGATACTTTCAGAGCAACATTGTCCAAATAAATCAACTTCAATAGTGGCGTTGATACTGACCATTTTATGTTGTTGAGCAATAATGCTAGTATTATTAGTATAATCCACCGGATGTAATTCAATGGTAGGGTTATTATCCAGGTAATCAAAAAGTTTTCTGCTGCCCTCCACGATAGTACACACAACTTTGCCCTTATGCATTGATTTCTTGCTCCCGTTTACAGCCCCACTCCCTGCCAACTCTATAATATAGTCACTGACAAGTTCAGTGTGTAAACCGAGATCCTTTTTAACCTCCAGGAACTTGCATACCGCAGCGGGAACACCGCCTATACCTACTTGAATAGTAGCACCGTCTTCAATTAGATCAACTATATAGGAAGCGATCTTTTCATCCATCTCAGTTATCTTGGGAAGAGGTAGTTCAACTATCGGTATATCATACTCTACGGCCAAATCCACTTGGGAGATATGAATGTTGTTGTAACCATGGGTCCTGGGCATGTTGGGATTAACTTCTACAATAATTTTCTTAGCAACTTCTATAGCAGCGGGAGTATAATCACAACCTAAGCCAAAAGTTAAATATCCATGTTCGTCCATTGGAGAAACTGTAAGCATCAGTACATCTACACGTTCGGTTTGTCTGATTAAACGGGGTATGTCGCCGAAGTTTGATGGCACATAGGTTGCGTAACCATCCCGAATTAGAGGTCTCACTTGATCTGTGGCAAACAAACACTCGATTGCAATATGAGGACTACAGGCCGGTTCCATATAAGGGTGCCAGCGCCTGGGCAAAAATTGCCGGAGAACTACACCTTCCAACTCATCCTTCCGATCGGCCAAAGCGTCAAAGAGGATATTAGGTTCATTAGAAGCCGGAGGAGCCCAAATTATGTCGCCCGACTTGACTAACTTAACCGCTTCCGCCGGGGAAACTAGCTTCTGACGATACATTTCGTGTACGCTTGACATGCTATGCTATACCTCCTGTTGTCTATTTGGATTAAACTCTTCCAACTTGACAGTTACCTAGCAACCACTCTAGCTTTTGATCCCGCCAGAGTTATGGCAAAAATGGGTTCCACCCTGAAAATAATCTTTAGGTTTTGTCATCTTGAGCGCAGCGAAGGATCTAGATTCCTCACTTCGTTCGGAATGACAATCCAAGCGTTCGGAATGACAATCCAAGCGTTCGGAATGACAATCCAAGCGTTCGGAATGACAATCCAAGCAGGTTTTCATCCACACTGATGGTGCCGTTATACCGCGGCATGGGTATTTACCCAGGCCTGCAGCGATTTGGGTATCATAATTGGGGAAGAGCCTGAATGCCAAAAAGTTTTTCAATCCGCTAGGATTTAAACGTACAAGCTTACAACTGGGCGCTGTAGTCCGATGCAACGAACTTCAGCGCCCAGTATCATGAACTGCTGATGGAACAGGCGAATCAGTATTTTGATTCCGTCTCGCAAAATTATTAATCGTCGTTTATTCCGTCGGTGCGGGAAACGCGAGTGCTTGAGCTAAAACGAAAGCCGCCTGTAGTGCCTCAGTCGGGCAAAGCGAAAAACATTCTTTGCAATTCCAGCATTCCTTGGCAGCTATCTCAGGAATAAAACTTATCTCCCGCGTTGTTCCTTTGTCAATAAAACAAATAGCGTTCTTCTTAGTAACCTCAGCACAGTATCTTACGCATAGCCCACAATGAATGCAAAACGAAGGTTCTTTGCCAAAACGGTTTTTGTCTGCACCATACTCCTTGGCCAAATCCTGCAGCTCCCTGGAATCTGGGGCATGAGCCAACAATAGCTCCAAAATCATTTTGCGAATTTTATCTACCTGCTGGGACTTGGTTCTAACGATCAAATCCTTTTCTACCGGGTAAAGACAAGCCGCAACGAGTTTTGTCCGGCCGCGCACTTCTGCTTCTACGGTACAAAGGCGGCAACCACCATAAGGCTCTAACAGCTCGTGGTGACAAAGGGTCGGAATAACTATCCCAACACTTTGTGCTGCCTGCAAAATGGTCATACCTTCATTTGCTTCTACTTCTTTGCCATCAATTATTAAAATGATTTTGCTCATTTTTCTTTACTCCCTTTAGGTTAAAGTTCCCCCTTCTTTTAGCTCCTTGTGCAGTAAAGAGCCGGGCACCTCTTTTCCTTGATGTGCGCCTCAAACTCATCTCTAAAGTACTTTAACATGCTCAATAACGGTTTTGCGACACTCCTGCCCAACGAACAAAGAGCTGCTTCGCTGACTACCTCGGCTAAATCCTCCAGAAGCTCGATGTCGCCCTCTTTTCCTTTTCCGGTGCTGATATTAGTGAGTATTTTAAGCATCTGCCTGATGCCTTCACGGCATGGCACACATTTACCGCACGACTCACCACTTAAAAACTCCAGGAAGAACCTGGCCAGATCAACCATACAAATATCTTCATCCAATACCAGCATGTCGCCTGCACCTAATGATGCGCCCAGTTTAGTCAGCACATCAAAATCCAGTGGGTTATCGATAAGACTGGCGGGAATAGAACCGCCCATCGGTCCGCCAAAGTGCACCGCTTTAAGTTGCTTGCCGTTAGGAATTCCACCACCAAAGTCGTAGACAATATCTTTAAGCGAGGTACCCATAGGCACTTCCACGACCCCAGAATTACATATGTTGCCTGACAAGGAGATCAGCTTGGTTCCCTTGCTCCGCTCGGTCCCGATGCTGCTATACCATTGGGAGCCCTGATTAATTATCTGAGGCACGTTAGCCCAAGTCTCCACATTGTTCAGGTTAGTGGGCCTATCCCAAACCCCACTTACCGAAGTGCGGATATATTTGGGTCTTGGCTCCGGTGCCTTCCCTTCTATCGACCTCATTAAAGCGCTGGATTCGCCGGAAACAAATATCCCTACATCAAGATGCACCTCAACATTAAAGTCAAAGCCGGAGCCAAGGATATTATCACCTAAAAGCCCGTATTCCTTCGCCTGGGCCAGGGCCAGATCAATATTCTCCCTTAGCACGGGAGTGTCATGCCGGGTATAGATAAATCCCTGACCGGAACCGATGGTATAGGCCCCAATGATCAAGCCTTCCAGCACCAGATGCGGATTACCTGTAAAGAGCGCCCGATCCATAAACGCCCCGGGCTCCCCTTCGTGAGCGTTGACGATAACATACTTTTCTTCGCCGGGCGCATTACGGGCCGTCTCCCACTTCGAACCGGCCGGGAATCCGCCGCCGCCCCGGCCGCGCAAGTTGGCTAGCTTGATTTCGCCCAGCACCTCTTGGGGGCTCATCTCAAAGAGCGCTTTGGCTAACGCGGCATAACCACCCATCGCCAGATAGTCATCAATGTTTTTGGGATTAATCTTAGGGCTGTTGCCAATCAAAAGCCGCGTCTGGTTCTTGTAGAAAGGTATCTCAGATTGCTGCGCCACCTTTGCACCGGTATTGGGGTCGGTATAAATTAGGCGGTCAATCACTTTCTTCCCAATTACAGTCTGCGCGATAATTTCCGGTACATCCGCGGGCGTTACCTGTAAATAGCAGATTTCCTCCGGATAGATAACGACGCTCGGCCCTTTTTCACAAAAGCCATGGCAGCCCGTGGCCCTAATATCAACCTTAGCCTCTAATGACTGTTTCCTGAGCTCCTCTTCAAAGGCGCTGATCACCTTATCGTTACCGAGGCCGAGACAACTTGCTCCCGCACATATGGCGATACAAGGCTTATCAGGATCCTTTTGGGCTAAGATGCTTTTCCTGAGTTCTTCCAATTCAGCCGCTGAATTTATACGTGGCATAATACTCCCTCACTCATATTTTTTTAATGCGTCTGCTATCTCGGCAGGCGACATTCTACTGTGAGTCTTTCCATCGATTTGCATCATCGGACCTAAAGTACAGCAGCCTTGGCAGTTAACGGTCTCCAGGCTAAACTTGTCATCCATGTCCGTTTCGCCAGGTTTAATGCCAGTCAGGTTTTGCACCTTGTCGAGAACACGCTGCGCACCACGCACTTTACAGGCGGTACCGGTACAAATGTGCACTTCATGACGTCCTTTAGGAGTTAAACTAAATGTTTTATAAATGGTAGCTATTCGCAGTACCCGACTTAAAGGCACCTCCAATTGCTCACTGACCTTCTCTAATACTTCCCTGGGAAGCCAATGATTCACTTCCTGAATTTCCATCAATACTTGAATCAGTGAACTGGCTTGGCCCTGATGTGTGTTGATAATTTGATCAATTTTATCGCTATTCATAGCCTTTTGTCTTGACCTCCTTCTTTCCCCTAATCCACTGCTGTCTGCTCTTGCATACGTTGGGGACATTCCTCGACCCCAAAGCCTTAACCCCAAAGCTCCAGGTGTGTCCCCTTTCATACGTTGGGGACATTCCTCGACCCCAAAGCCTTGACCCCAAAGCTGAGGTGTGTCCCCTTTCCTTTATACGCGAGCAAAGTGCTTTTGGCTGGCCTCGTACTTGACTAATCCTTGTCTGGCTGAACTATTAATGTGTCTTGATACTTCAGACGGGGTTAGGTCTAAAAGCTTAGATATTTCATCAGTTGAAAGTGGTTTTTCCCCAAGCAGTAACATAATTTGGCTTATGGCTAATTTATCTGCAATTAATTCATCAAATAAGTGATCAAACTCATCACTGGAGTAGAATGCTATATATTCTTCTTTGGTATCAAAGTGTACTCTCAGCCGCTCATTAAGCACCAGCCTAATGTAAGGGATTAGCTGGGTAACCGCTTTAAGTTTTAACTTTAATTCAGTTTGGTCTATGTCCTCGCCCTGGCCAAGAGGTCCTAACTTCTTCACCGTACTGCCAAAATCATTCATAAATTCGGTGAACCGGATTCCTTCACCGGCAGACATAAAATCAATCCTTAACCTTTCAGGGTTCAGTCCGATGTGTTTCAATATCCTTTTACATAAAAGCACCATGTTAAGTGCTTGGTAATTTCCATGCGTATTGTAATGGCAATCACCAAGGTGACAACCGCCGATAAACACACCGTCTGTGCCATTTGATAAAGCCCGGAGTAAAAATGTCATATCGACTCTGCCCGAGCACATCACCCGGATAAGCTTAGTGTAAGTTCCATATTGTTGCCTGGAAACTCCAGACAAATCAGCAGCACCGTATGCTCACCAATTACATAGGAAACCTAAGATCCTTGGCTTAAAATCAGTTCCTGTACCCACTTTTATACCACCTCTTTAGTTTAATCCCGGCTTTTGTTCATTAATTGGAGACATTCCCATCGGGGACATTCCTCCGTTACCTGCATACGTTGGGGACATTCCTCGAAGAGGTGTGTCCCCTTACCTTAAACGGAGGTGTGTCCCCTTTCCATATTGGGAGTGTCTCCTCCAGCAAGTTATTGGATAATTTCCTCTGGAGCCGATGCGTCAATTTGGCGATAAAGCTGTTCATGCGTATAGTGTTTTAGTGCAATAGCCCCGGTTGGACACTTGGCGTTACAGAGACCATCTCCTTTACAGAGCACAGGGTTAACTGTGGCCTTTCTGCCCTGTGGAGTCTCACGGAACTCGATGGCGCCATACGAACAGACTGAGATACAAGCCCCACATGAAATACAGTCATTTTCATTTACCTCGCAAACCGAGCCGGAGGCTGTGACCGTATCATGTGATAGAAGCGTTAACACCCGGCCGGCAGCTCCATAAGCCTGGCTAATGGTTTCCGATATGAGTTTGGGATAATGAGCTATCCCACACAAGTAAACGCCTTCCGCGGCAAAGTCAACCGGCCTTAATTTGGCATGGGCTTCCTGGAAGAAACCATCCGGGCTCAAAGTTACCTTGAATAATCCGGCTATTTCCTGACTTGCTGCAGAGGGAATAACCGCGGCAGCTAAAGCGAGTGCATCAGCATCTATTTCAAGCTGCTTACCTAAAACATAATCGGTCACGGTAACCTTCAAAACTGGCCGACCCTCATCCGACTCACCAGCTTCCACCTGAGGCAAGTCTTGCGGCTCATAGCGGATGAACCTTATATCTTTACTGGACGCTTCACGGTAATAATCCTCTTTGAATCCGTACGTTCTAATATCCCTAAAGAGGATGTAGATATCCATCTCGGGGTTTACTTCTTTTAGTTTCAAGGCGTTCTTGATCGATTCGCTGCAGCAGATCCGGCTGCAGTAATTGCGGTCTTCATTGCGGCAGCCTACGCATTGGATCATCACCAGGCTCTCGGAGTTGATCAGGTTTTCGTCGCCTTGAGCGATTTTTTCCTCTAACTCCAGGTGGGTCATGACCCGCTCATCTTGACCATAGAGGTATTCGGTGGGTTCATAAACCTGGGCACCGGTAGCGATAATGGCCGCGCCATGTTTTATCTCGGTGACCCGGCCTTGTGACTGCACCTTGGTCACGAAATTACCCACATAACCGTCAGCTTCCGTGACGGCAGCATCAGTATAGACATGGATTAAGGGGTGCTGATAGGCCTTGCTTATGAGACCACCCAAATAGGCCTGAACATCCAGCCCTTCCAGGGTGTAATGAAGTCTTCTGGCCATGCCACCCAGGTCAGTATCCTTTTCCACCAGATGAACATCATGTCCCTGGTTGGCGATGGAAAGAGCACTGGTTATGCCGGCCACGCCTCCGCCGAGCACTAATACCGCCCTGTTAACGGGCAAATTATATTCCTGCAGGGGCTCTAAAAGAGCCGTTCGGGCTACCGACATCCGGACCAAATCCTTGGCCTTTTGGGTGGCCGCTTCCTGTTCTTTGGAGTGGACCCAGGAGCAATGTTCCCTAATATTGCAAAACTCAAAGAAATAGGGATTAATGCCTCCTTCACGAAGCGTGTCCCTAAATAGCGGCTCATGTGTCCTTGGCGTACAGGCGGCGACAACCACGCGGTTAATGTTTTTTTCACGGATCGAGTCTGATATATGCTTGGCCGCATCAGTAGAACAGATAAAAAGGTTGTCTTCAGCGTGTACAACATTGGGTAAGGTTAGGGCATATTCAACTGTGGAAGGAACATTCACGATTCTGCCGATATTAGCGCCACAATGACACACATAGACGCCTACCCGCGGCTTCTCTTGGGAAACATCCCTTTCCAGCGGATAGATTCTTTCTTGGGCCAGATCGCCGCGCCGGTAGTCTAGGAGTTCACCACATTGGGAACCGGCCCCGCTGGCGGTCACAACCGATTCGGGGATATCCATCGGACCCTGGAAGGCGCCGCTGATGAAGATTCCCGGGCGCGTGGTTTGCATGGGATTAACCGGATTGGTTTTACAGAATCCGTGTTCATTGAGCTCGACGCCAAACTTATCGGCCAGGCCTTTAAAATCTTTAGGCGGGTTTAGGCCAACGGATAATACCACCATATCGAATTCTTCCTCTTTTACCCCATCGTCGGTGGTAGCATACCGGATGCTTACATTCTTGGTTTCGGGGTTCTCTTTGCCTATTGATACATAGCTTCTGATAAATCGCACCCCGGGCAGTTTCTCTGTTCTGGCGTAAAATCGCTCAAAGTCCTTGCCATAGGAACGAATATCGTTATGGAATATGGTGCACTCGGCATCCGGGTCATGATCTTTGGTCAAAATTACATGTTTCTGGGCATAGGTGCAGCATACGGCTGAGCAATAGCTGTTGCCGCCGGGAATAACCTGTCTGGAACCGACGCACTGAATCCAGGCTATTTTTTTGGGATGTTTCTTGTCTGAAGCGCGCAGTATTTCACCTTCGTATGGTCCTGTGGAACATAATAGCCTTTCATAGTCCATACTGGTGACCACGTTTTCAAACTTGCCGTAGCCATAGTTATTACCTAACTTAGGATCAAATGGCTCAAAGCCGGGAGATAGAACTATCGCCCCTACTTTTATTTCTACCTTTTGGGCTGTTTGAGTAAAATCTATGGCCTCGTTTTTACAGACTGCTTGGCAAACAGTACATGTCTTATCTTTAAGATAACGGCAGCTTTCATCAATATAAGTAACTAGGGGAATTGCTTGCGAGAAGTATATATGGATGGCTTTATTGCCCGATATCTCTTGATTAAATTGATCCGGGTAGGTGACTGGGCAGTATTCTACACAGGCAGTACAGCCCGTGCATTTATCCTCGATTACATATCT
The DNA here is from genome assembly GCA_016841675.1 of Desulfotomaculum sp. Taxonomy (GTDB): domain Bacteria; phylum Bacillota; class Desulfotomaculia; order Desulfotomaculales; family Desulfallaceae; genus BRH-c8a. Next base: position 17,621 of record JAENYQ010000011.1, on the reverse strand, counting down.
GGGCTTTTTAATCAGTGTTACATTGAAGTCGCCCGTTTCTCCTTCGATACGGTCAACTTCAGTATAGGTCATAATCTCTATATTAGGATGCCTGCTGCATTCCACAAACTTAGGCGATTCAATGCACATGGAGCAGTCATTAGTGGGAAATGTCTTGTCCAGCTGGGACATGTGGCCGCCGATGGTCGGCGATTTGTCTACCAGGTAAACTTTAAAACCTGCCGTGGCAAGGTCTAGTGCGGCTTGAATACCGCTGATCCCACCACCGACGATCATAACATCTCCAAAATTACTGCCGGCAAGACTTTTAACAAGCGGTCCTCCAATTCTTTCTAGTTCATTTTCCATTTGTCTCAGTCCTCATCAGTTTTTATTTACCCGTAATGTCCGGGATTGGCCGGGTCAGCCGCACTTAATTTGTTGAGCAGCCAATTCGCTTAGGATGGGAATACACCTGCAGTCGGCGGCCTCGCGCATGGCCAACCAAGGTAATACCCAAATCACGAGCAAGCGAAACGGCGCCCCCTGTCGGCGAGTGCAGCGAAACAACAACCGGAGCCTGCATCTTTGCCGCCTTGAGCAACATCTCCGATGAAACGCGACCGGTGGTTAATAGCAATTTATCTCTGGTCGATAGTTCCCTCGCTAAACATTCACCCTGGATTTTGTCCAAGGTGTTATGTCGTCCGATATCCTCAGCCACTAATAGCAATTTCTTAGTATCGGCCAGGGCTGAGGTGTGTACGCCACCACTAAGCCGGTATAGCTCCATCTGCTCTTGAAGCTGCTTCATCAGTGACAGCACTTCCGTTGGTTTAATAACAAGATCCGAATCAACCTGCTGTCCCTGCGTTTTAAAAGCTGCACCACCACCGCACCCGGATGTGATTTTCCGTTGCGTTGGCAATTGATACTCGGAATTTTTGAGCCTCACATCGGCCACCGATTCCTCCTCACACACCCGCAGGATATTCACGTCGTTGATGTCTGAGATAATTCCCTCTGTGTAAAGGAATCCGAGGACCAGAAAATTCAGCTTGGTTGGAGTGCACAGAATGGTGACCAGTTCCTGCTTATTTACGTAGAGCATCAGCTCCATCTCGCTGGGTACGTGAACTGAGGTCCTGACCCATCCCTCGTCCGAAAAGCGATCGCAGACTATTTCCGCTGCCACACCTTTCATATCCGATACGCCAATCGCTGCCTGCATGTTTAGATCCTTAGTCCCCTTTCCTCTATTGGGGACATTCCTCCACTAATTGGAGTTGTGTCCCCTTTCCTTAGATCACTTCCTGGAGGATCTCTGTAATGTCCTTAATCTGGATCACTTCATCATAATTCATGACTACCCTGCTATCCTCAAAGTTGGTAATGCAATAGGGGCAGGAAGTAACCAACACCTGGGCCCCAAGTCCAACAGCTTCATCTAATCTAAGGTTGGAGAATCTTTCAGACACCGGAGTTTCCATCCAAATCCTGCCGCCGCCCATTCCGCAGCAGAGACTATCTTCCCGCGACTCGGCCAGCTCAATTAGTTCCAAACCGGGTATTTTCTTTAAGACCCCGCGCGGTTCGTCATAAATGCCATTATGCCGCCCCAGGTAACATGGGTCATGATACGTGATTTTCTGCTCATATTCTTTGCTGATCTGAAGTTTTCCTTCATTAATTAGCTCGAATAAATACTGGGAGATATGAACTATCTCAAAGTGTACATTGAATTCAGGATACTCGTTCTTGAAGGTATGGTAGCAATGAGGCGAAGAAACAAGTATTTTCTTGACCCCGTGATCGATAAAAGTCTTGATGTTTTCCCTGGCCAACTGCTTAAATAATTCCTCATTGCCGGTCTTGCGGATGCTTTCTCCACAGCAGTTTTCCTCGGCACCCAGGATGCCGAAATCTACCCCGGCCTTATTGAGGATCTTGACTGTGGCAGCTGCTACCTTCTTTAATCTGGGGTCAAAGCTTAAGTAGCAGCCAGGGAAGTATAAAATTTCCATTCCTTCTTCGAAGGTTTTTACAGACAAGCCCTTGGCCCAATCCGCCCTTTTGCTGCGCTCTTCACCGAAGGGATTACCTTCTCCAGCCAGTCCTGCGCTGGCGGTGCGGACAGGTTTGACAGCGGTTGGAAAAACGCCATAGCCCGTGGCCATTCTGCGCAGGGCGACCATGTCTTGAATTTGCTGTACGTCCCTGGGGCATCGCTGAGCGCACTTGCCGCAGGTAGTACAACGCCAGATCTCTTCGTTTTCTATTTCAGTCAAACCGAATGTAGCCTCTCGGATTAGTTTGCGCATACTGAAAGTTCGAACCTTATTCCAGGGACAAACAGTATCGCATTTTCCGCATTGATAGCAGAATTTGACTGCGTCCCCACCGCTCTCTTTGATTTCTTCGATTACTTCTCTGATCGGGGCTTCAGTCTCCATATTTTTAATCCTCTACTTTCACATATATTGGGGACATTCCTGTCCACAAAGTATATTAGTTGGGGACATTCCCGTCCCCCAAAGGAATACCCAAGTTTCAGCGGGTGTGTCCCCTGACCTTGCTAACCCTTCTTTGCAATGCGGGCAAAGGAATCCTGCAACTTCCGCACTCCATATTTATCTACCAATGATTTTAATCCGAGTTCCATCTCGCTCGTCTTCACTTCTTCTTCGACTTCCTCTTCCAGCTCCACATAAGTCAGACAACCTTGTGGACACGCCTGGACACAAAGGGGCACTTTTTCGTCTTCGCACAAATCGCATTTTAAAGGTAGACCGGAATCGGGGTCAAAAAATAAATCCCTGGTTGGGCAGATAGTGCCACAGAAACTACACTCGCTGTATTCCTTTCCTCTAATTGTATAAACACGTCTGCCATCACACCCGGCTTTAGTATAATCAGTGGCGCGAATCGGAACAAATTCATCATTAAATGGATCCATAATCACGCGAATCCGAGACCTGGCCGGATTCATACTGCTATATTTTGGCGTTGCATGATATGCAGAGCAGGCCATCTCACATCCACGGCAACCATTACATTTATCAAGATCAACTTTAATTGTTTTTACTATTTTCTTTACTGTTTCAGCCACGGTTAGCACCCCCCTGACTTTTGATCTTCTAATTTTGCTTTCTCTTGGGAGGGAGTACCTTCATTAGGATCCAAAATCCCTCTCTGAATCAATTCATCGGCCACATAGTCCAAGCCCTGTTTATACAGTTCCTCTTTGGTAGGAATGCCATCCTTGGTAAATCCCCTTAAGTCATAATAGCCATCAAGCATCTTTGCTTCAAGCTCAGGGTCCCTCACTGCCCAGTGATCCTTGGGTGGATCGTCATCCACTCTTCGAATACCTAGCCTATTATTAATGGCTCTGATCAAAGTTCGGTTTCTTCGACAAATTTCCCAAAGTTTGTCTTTATCCATATCCATGCCGGTCGCCAGCGAGATTATTTGTGGCACATTATTGAAGGAAAATGCCGTTTTCCCACCAAACTGGCCCCTAAATGATGACACAAAACCACAGAGTCCGGTGGAGTCATCAACGTAGTGCATCGCCTCATTCCAGTCAGTAACTAAGCAGGTATCCTCAACAGACATCTCATTACGCTTTTCCCATCTCATAAAGATATCTTTAAATATTTCACTGGGGACTGCATCCCATCTATCAACAAACTTTTGCCTCTCGTCTAAATCACGAATAGGATCTTGGGGGAAGGACCCTTCGATCTGGGTGATGGCCATCTTCTCACCAGTGGCTATCATGAGGTAATAGGCAGGATTCAGTTTGCCAAGCTTGATGGGTAACTGTTCCATTTTTTTCACGGTATTATGTTCAAATGCTTCTGCGCCGTTGCCAATCTGGCGGGCCGCATGCCAAGAGCCATTGGCCAATATATCTCCAATCCCTTCCCGGTGAACAACCTTTTCCACCAGGTACTTAATTCTGTCCCCGGAGTCAGTCGGGAAATTAGGCATGTCCTTATCAGTTAAAATACCAGCCTCGTATAGTTCTATGCCCAGGGCTAATGTCTGCGGCGTTGAATATGAATCCAGACCATAATCCTGACAATAACCAAGTAATTCATAACTATAGTCCAGTTCTTTAAAGGCTGCCATATGATAGGTGTCTTTTCCGTAACACTTATAGCCAAATCTTGGATGGCCCGGCCAGGAAATCACATTGATGCAGCCTTTAGGACAGTTATAGCAACCCATTTGTCTGTCCATATGGTCATATTTCCAATTAGTCCATCTTTTTTGGAGTTCTTCACTCCAATAATTTTTTATCCGTGTCCGCGAATTGCCCCAAGAAAAGTTATTGTGGTGGAAACTGTCATCCTCATCGACCGCCATCCAGTCCCCGCAACCATCGCTCTCATACATTTCCTTCTTCATTTTGAGGCATAACTCAAAGAGTTCTTGCGGATGGGCGATATTGATGTCCTTTGTTCCGCGAACAGCAATGGCCTTGATCATTTTGTCACCCATAATCGGGCCTGGCCCTCGAGCCGCGCTGTTCCAATTATGTTCGAGACTAGCCGTAAAGACCTTGTTTTCACCAGCCGGGCCGATACAGGCCACCTGGGCGAACGGTTCATTTAACTCCTCTTTAATGAGTCGTGTAGTTTCTCGAACGGTTTTCCCCTTGAGGTGGGAAGCATCACGTATTTCCACCTTGTCATTTTTGATCCATAAATAAACCAGCTTGGGGGCTTTGCCGCTAATGATTATTCTGTCGTAACCGGCATGTTTTATTTCCGGCCCGAAAAATCCGCCCATCGTGGAATGTCCGAATATGCCTGTCATGGGATTAATGGTATTCACACTGGTCCGGTTACACCCGATAACAGGTGTGCCATGCAAAAGGCCGGCGCCAAATATTAGTAAATTACCTTCATCAAAAGGTTTAACTTCAGGACCAACCCGATCCCATATTATCTTGGCGTTAACGCCCTGGCCTCCTAGAAAAAGTTCTGTTAATTTAGGATCGGTTTCAACCCTCTCAATATTTCCTCGAGATAAATCAATTTCTAAATTATACCCTGCTTCTGCGTACCTCATTTTTCAACACCTCTAAGTATATTTTTAGCCTCTTTCGGGTTCTTGGCAGCCATGTCATTCAGCTGCTCTGCACACAGTATTTCATCCGGCACATAGGGATCAAAACAGCTTGTCACTTAACCGCCGGTTTTTTTCTTTTCAGCCCATTCCTTGATTTTCCCCATCCTTATGTTCCCCCTTAAAAATTGTTTGTCATAAATCAACCCAACAATTTCATCCAACAGTTGCCGTTTCATGAGTGGTCTTAGTACATTTAATTCTCCTTTTTTGTTGGTTTTCATTTAATAGAAACAAATTAATAGAAATCAATGTTTTCAATTAATAGAAATCAATGCCTAACAATTGCATATTGTTCTGATTATTGTTCTAATATTTGAGCGTGTGTTTTTTTTAACTATGTTTTTCTTGCAGCAACTGCGCATCTTGCAAAAATATTTAAAATTCTTCTTAATATAACATTTGCAACTTCTATACCTGCAAAGAGCTTTACATGATCAAAAAAAAACCTTATTTTATCAGAGCCCTAAAGTTATAAACAAATATTAGCTATATGCACATGCAAAAATAAATGTCCTAAAAACATACATGTTTAAATGGCGGACACTTTCAGAAAGTATTAAACCATGCCATTTGCAGGGCATGGTTTAATACTTTCTCTATCACATAAATGCTTCATACTTGGATAGAAATTGCCCAAGTTGCCAGGCTAGTTCCCTGTAATTCTATATCCCCTCAATCTTACACATCAGGGCTTTGAAGTCGGGATAACCGGTAATAGGATCTCGCACTTCCATGTCAGTCAGCAAGTTGACGTTAGCTTGTGACCAGCCGTGCGGCACCGAAACTATGCCCGGCATCAGCCTCGGCTCATCTTTAACCCGCATGGTGATGCTGCCATTACGGGTGGAAAGATGAATGCGCTCCCCGTCCTTTACACCGTAACGGCTACTGGTCGATGGGTGCATTTCGGCAAACGGCTCGGGCTCAAGCGCTCTTAGCTGCGGTACATGCCTCATCTGGGTGTGTGTAAAAGCCTGCCGCCGGGCCCCGCTAATCATAATTAGCGGAAAATCTTTGGCCAGTTCAGGTGTGCTGACCGGGCTTTGGGCCGGTTCCATGTATTTCGGCAGCGGATCATAGCCGGCATCCTCCAGGGTCTTGGAGTATATTTCAATTTTTCCGCTGGGGGTGTTAATCTTCTTATTCTTGTAGGCGTAGTAGTCTTGCTCAGCGAAATAAACACCCATTTCAGCTTCTTTTAACTTGTCCGTAATTCCGCTGGGTGCTAGTAGGTGATCCATTACTTCTTCGTCTGACTGCCATGGGAATAATTCGCCATATCCCAGGCGGCGTGCCAGTTCGGACCAAATCCACCAGTCGGGCTTGGACTCCCCTATTGGATCAATAACTTTTCTGTGGTACATGGCATAGGGCTCTCCGTGTACTACTCCATATACGTAGGCAATAGCGTCCTTCTCCATGAAGGTGCAGGCGGGCAGCACTAAATCAGCCATCTCAGCAGTTTCAGTCATGAAGATGTCGATAGCCATTAAGAAGTCCATTGATTTAAAGGCTTCTATAAACTTGTTCGCTTCCGGGAAAGATACCACCGGGTTGGCTGCAGCCACTATGCTGGCCCGGACCGGGTAGGGCTTGTTCTCCAGGGCTGCTTGCGGGAACAGGGTGGCGATGCCGTAAGGAGATTTTCTGCCCCACAAAGAATAGAACAACGGATATTGATCCGCGCCAATCGGCACTTCGTCAATCGGTAAGCGCAGGTCGGTCATGCGGATAAAGGGAATAGTAACCCATGTACCCGGCTTGTCGATATTGCCGGTAACAATCTGCAGTATGGACAGCAGCCTGGATATCTGCAATCCGTTGACGTGCTGATCCAGTGTATTGATCCCCTGCACGATGCAGGCGGGCTTGGATTGGGCGTAAATACGGGCTATTGCTTTGATGTCTGACGAGGACAACCAGGTTATTTCGGCCGCCCACTCCGGCGTATACTGCTGGACGTGCACTTTTAGCTCTTCAAAACCGGTAGTATAGTTATCTACAAACTCTTTATCATAGAGACCTTCATTGATAATTACGTTGAGCATGGCCAGTCCAAGCGCAGCGTCAGTTCCCGGCCGGATTGCCAAGTGCAGTCCCAGTTCGGATAATTCGGTCCGTTTGGGGTCAATCGTAATCAGGTCAAGCTTTCTATTATCTAATTTTTCCCTGATCATTTCGGCCAGCATACCTTTGGAGCCGTCCGGGTTATGGCCCCAGAGAATGATGCAGTGGGCATCAGGCGGGAAATCCATCGGGTACCGACCAAAGGTCATCTGACGGGCCAGGATCCGGGAACGGTAACAGATGTTTTCCACCGATAACAGGTTGGGGGTGCCGAAGGCCGACTTGAACCTCTGCGCAAACCCGGCCACTTCAATATTTTCTACGCCCATTGAGCCGCAGAAAATAGCTAGTGATTTGCCACCATACTGCTCTTTTACCTTAGCCAGTTTCTCGGCGGCATAGTCCAGCGCCTCGTCCCAGCTAAGCCGCTCCCAGGTGTTGTTCACACGGCGCATCGGATATTTAATGCGGTCTGGTGAATACACATATTCGGGGAGAAATTCTCCCCGGGGGCAGATATACCCTTTGCTCACCGGGTGCTCAGGCAATCCCTCTACCTTTACCATCTTACCGTCTTCCAGCGTAACTTTGATGCCACAGTCCCACACACATGACATGCAATCGCTTATCACGGTTTTGCGTTCCACAATGCTCACTCCTTACATAATTATATATTTTCTACTACCTGTTTAACCATCCAATCGATAATGCTGTAATGTTCGCTAACTTGGTTCAGTTGCTTGCAGTATGCCAGTTTTTAATTTCCAGTGCTCGGCGTATGCTGGTTGTCAATCCATTCCTTAATTTTACCTTTACTTATGTCCCCCTTTATTAATTGCTTGCAACTTCTATACCTGCGAAGTGGCTTATAAAAATCAAATTAAAGCTCTAATTTATCAGGGCCCCTGAAGTTATAAAAAAGAGGATATCGAAAAGAGGTGTCGGAAAAACATACATGTTCAGATAACGGACAGTTGATGGTCTTAAGACTCATGTTCATGGTCAGCGTGGTGGATAAAATACTCTCTCTCCAAAAGATCGTGAAATTGCTCGGGCACAGCAACTACCTGTCTTAAGGGCGTACCCCCGGGAAGTGACAAATCAAAGACGAGCTCGTAACTTCCATCTTGGTTCTTACGGGGGCGCCAATGGCTCAGGGTCGTACCTGGCTGAGAAATGTGCGTGTTTACAATTTCATCGCACCATTTAAAAAAGGTAGCTTGATCATCGTTCAGGTAGTCCATCATACGCCAATTCCTCCTTACGTTAAACCTATTACAACCTTCAGGTCAACCTATATATTATACCATCAATCTGGACCAGTCTGCACATGCTTTTATCGCGATATGTGTTCCTACACCTATTAATGGTGATATGCTCGTTAAAGGGGACTTATTGGTTAGAACAAGAATTAAACCATGCTTTTGCAGAGCATGGTTTAATTCTTAATTTTTTTAGAGAACTATAAAATTGGTTAAATGGTTTGCTAAGGGACTAGCTCATTTCTTTCCTTTACTCTTTCTGACTATCGTTCTTTCTTCCTCAGGAATAGGAGGCGGAGCAGGTTCGCCGGAAATCTTTGTCACCGCACCAAATCGAGTCGGGCAAGCTTCAAAGCAGGTACCGCATTTAATGCATTTATCCTGGTCAATGACATGGATCTGGTTCTTGGCACTTATAATTGCCTCTACAGGACATCTTTTAGCGCAAATCATACAGGCCTGGCACTTCTGGGGGTCAATATAGTATGAGACTACGTCCCTGAATAAACTGTCTATCTCGTCACTGGTGAAAAGTCCATCATATTCTTCCGGGTTCTCAAGACGCGACGCCAACTTTCCTTGCATTACTACTTTAATGTAGGGGACTAACTTGGTTACTTCCGCAAGTTTGGACTTTAGTTCATTTGGGTCTAGACCTTCGCTTTTACCAAGTGGTCCTAACTTCTTCACTTGCTTGACAACATCATTAACTACTTCGGCAAAAAGGTTTCCTTCACTGCCGGACATAAACTCGATCCTTAACCTTTCGGGGTTCAGCCCGATATGTTCCATTATTCTTCTACATAGAAGCACCATGTTAAGGGCATGGTAATTTCCATGCGTAATATAATTACATTCATTTAAACGGCAACCACCAATAAACACCCCATCTATTCCATTTGAGAAGGCTCTAAGTACATATGCTAGGTCGACTCTACCGGAACACATGACGCGAATAAGCCTCATTTCAGTTGTATATTGTAGTCTGGAAACTCCAGCCAAGTCAGCAGCGCCGTATACTCACCAATGGCATACAAAACCTAATACTCTTGGTTTAAATTTAACTGTACTCATTCGTCCCACCTCCTTTGTAGTAATCCCCGCTTTATAATTCTACACATATTAATTAGGGACATTCGCCGCTTCAATTTGCTGCATGATCTCTTGCTTTGGAACCACCGCATCAATTTGGCTTAAGAGCTCTTCGTCGGTAAAATGCAATAACGAAATAGCCCCTGTTGGACACTTGGCGTTGCAGAGACCATCTCCTTTACAGAGCACAGGATTAACTACAGCCTTTTTACCCTGACGTGTCTCACGAAACTCTATGGCACCATACTTACAGACCGCGATACATGCTCCACACCCCATACACTTTTTCTCTTCCACTTCGCAAACTGAGCCCGAGGCGATGACGGTATCGTGTGAGAGAAGCGTTAAGACCCGCCCAGCAGCTCCATAAGCCTGGTTAATTGTTTCTGTTATATGCTTGGGATAGTGAGCCATGCCACAAAGATAAACACCGTCTGTACCAAACTCAACCGGTCTTAATTTGACATGGGCTTCTTTAAAGAATCCATCCGGGCTCAAAGTTACTTTGAATAATTCAGCTACCTCTTTGGTTACTGCGGAGGGAATAACAGCGGCGGCCAAAGAAATTATATCAGCATCCAGTTCAAGCTTTTTACCTAAAATAAGATCAGTCACGGTAAGCTTTAGAACGGGCCGACCCTCTTCCGACTCACCAGCCTCCACCTGAGGTAGATCATGCGGCTCATAGCGGATGAACTTGACATCTTTACTGGCCGCTTCCCGGTAATAATCCTCTTGGAACCCATACGTTCGCATATCCCTAAAGAGAATGTAGATATCCATCTCGGGGTTTAGCTCTCTTAGTTTCAGGGCGTTCTTGATTGACTCGCTGCAGCATACCCGGCTGCAGTAATTTCTGTCCTCATTTCGGCAGCCAACGCATTGGATCATCACCAGACTCTCGGAGTTGATTACCCTTTCGTCTCTCTGGGCGATTTGCTCCTCCAGTTCCAGGTGGGTCATGACCCGGTCATCTTCTCCATAAAGGTATTCGGTAGGTGTATATACATCAGCACCTATAGCAATGACGACCGCACCATGTTTAATTTCTGAGACCCCTCTTGCGGATTTCACTTTGGTTACGAAATTACCCACATAACCGGTAGCCTCAGTGATGGCAGTATCAGTATATACGTGTACCAAGGGATGTTGATATATCTTTCTGGTTAGTTCACTTAAATAGGCCTGAACATCCAGCCCTTCCAGGGTATCATATAGTTTTCGCGCGATTCCTCCCAAGTCGGTATCCTTTTCCAACAGATAAACCTCATGTCCCTGGTTGGCTATGGAGAGAGCACAATTCATGCCGGCTATACCTCCACCAACCACTAACGCCGTTTTATTTACCGGCAGATCAAATTCCTGTAATGATTGCAAATGGCAAGCTCGTGCTACCGACATCCGGATGATATCCTTGGCCTTCTGGGTGGACTCTTCCTTTTCTTTAGAGTGAACCCAGGAGTTATGCTCCCTAATATTAGCCATTTCATAATAATATTGATTAATTCCCGCCTCCCGCAGGGTGTCCCGGAATAACGGTTCAAGGGTCCTGGGGGAGCAGGCAGCGACAACCACTCGGTTGAGCCCTTTTTCTTTGGTCATGTCTGTTATTTCTTTGGCCGAATTAGTAGCACAGGAAAATAGCTGTTCCTGAGCGTAGACAACATTGGGTAAGGTTAAGGCATACTCAACTGCGGAAGGAACATCCACGATTCTTCCGATATTAGCTCCGCAATGACACACAAAGACTCCGATCCTTGGTTCCTCTTGGGAGACATCCCTTTCCAGCGGATAGATTCTTTCTTTGGCTAGATTTCCCCGCCGGTAGTCTAGGAGTTCACCACATTGGGAGCTAGCTCCGCTGGCGCTAAAAACCGACTCGGGAATATCTATAGGACCCTGGAAGGCGCCGCTTACAAAGATCCCCGGTCTGTTGGTCTCCATCGGGTTGACGGGATTGAGTTTGCAAAAATCGTGAAGATTGAGTTCGATGCCGTATTTTTTGGCTAACCCTTTCGCATCAGTAGGAGGATTCAATCCGACGGATAATACCACCATATCGAATTCTTCTTCTTTTACTCCATCATTGGGTGTAGAATACCGGATGCTTACATTTTTGGTTACCGGGTTCTCTTTGACTATTGAGGTGTAGCTTCTAATAAATCGTACCCCGGGAAGTTGCTCTGTTCTTTCGTAGAATCGTTCAAAGTCCTTCCCATAGGAACGAATATCATTATGGAATATGGTACACTCTGCATCTGCATAGTGATCTTTGGTCAAAATTACATGTTTCTGGGCATAGGTGCAGCATACTGCTGAACAATAACTGTTGCCGCCGGGGATAACTTGTCTGGAGCCAACGCATTGAATCCAAGCTATTTTTTGGGGATGCTTCTTATCGGATGCACGCAGTACCTCACCTTGGTATGGTCCGGTTGAGCTTAACAGCCGTTCATAGTCCATACTGGTTACTACATTCTCAAACTCTCCGTAACGATATTCTGCCCTCACCTTGGGATCAAATGGCTCAAGGCCGGTGGACAGAATTATCGCCCCTACATTTACTTCTTTTATTTCCGCCGTTTGATTTAAATTGATGGCGTTATTCTTACATACACCTTCGCAAATACGACATTTATTCTCTTTCAGGTAAAGACAGCTTTCATCAATATATGCGACAAGCGGTATGGCCTGCGGAAAGTAGATATGAACGGCTTTATTCTGCGATATTTCCTGATTAAATTGATCTGGGTATTGGACCGGGCAGTATTCCACACAGGTGGTACAACCCGTACATTTGCTTTCGTCAATATATTTGGGTTTTTTGTTTAGTGTTACCTTGAAGTTTCCTGCTTCCCCGACTACACTGTCAACTTCAGTATAGGTCAGGACCTCTATATTTTGATGCCGGCCGACCTCGACCAGCTTGGGCGAGAGTATTCACATGGAGCAGTCATTGGTAGGAAATGTCTTGTCCAGCTGGGCCATATGGCCCCCGATGCTGGGTGCCTTTTCCACCAGGTAAACCTTAAAACCAGCCGTGGCAAGATCAAGAGAAGCTTGAATACCGCTGATTCCTCCACCAACAACCATTACGTCGCCGAAATTAATATCTCCACGACTTTTACAGAGTTGTTGGATTTTTTCTTCCAGCAATAGTTCCTTTTCCACTTTCGATCACCTCACATTAATTGGGGATTCTCCATTGGGGACATTCCCCGTACGGTATTTAAGCTGTTGAGCAGCCAAGCCGCTCCGGATGGGAGTATACCAGCATTCGGGGTCTGCATCTTGGCCGCCTTGAGCAGCATCTCCGACGAAACGCGACCCGTGGTCAGCAGCAGTCGCTCCTTGGTTGATAGCCCCCTCAACAGACATTCACCCTGGATCTTGTCCAAGGTGTTATGTCGTCCGATATCCTCAGCCACTACTAATTACCCAATTAAAAATGTACCTTTTGATTAGATCACTTCCTGGAGGATCTCTGTAATGTCCTTAATCTGGATCACTTCATCATAATTCATGACTACCCTGCTATCCTCAAAGTTGGTAATGCAATAGGGGCAGGAAGTAACCAACACCTGGGCCCCAAGTCCAACAGCTTCATCTAATCTAAGGTTGGAGAATCTTTCAGACACCGGAGTTTCCATCCAAATCCTGCCGCCGCCCATTCCGCAGCAGAGACTATCTTCCCGCGACTCGGCCAGCTCAATTAGTTCCAAACCGGGTATTTTCTTTAAGACCCCGCGCGGTTCGTCATAAATGCCATTATGCCGCCCCAGGTAACATGGGTCATGATACGTGATTTTCTGCTCATATTCTTTGCTGATCTGAAGTTTTCCTTCATTAATTAGCTCGAATAAATACTGGGAGATATGAACTATCTCAAAGTGTACATTGAATTCAGGATACTCGTTCTTGAAGGTATGGTAGCAATGAGGCGAAGAAACAAGTATTTTCTTGACCCCGTGATCGATAAAAGTCTTGATGTTTTCCCTGGCCAACTGCTTAAATAATTCCTCATTGCCGGTCTTGCGGATGCTTTCTCCACAGCAGTTTTCCTCGGCACCCAGGATGCCGAAATCTACCCCGGCCTTATTGAGGATCTTGACTGTGGCAGCTGCTACCTTCTTTAATCTGGGGTCAAAGCTTAAGTAGCAGCCAGGGAAGTATAAAATTTCCATTCCTTCTTCGAAGGTTTTTACAGACAAGCCCTTGGCCCAATCCGCCCTTTTGCTGCGCTCTTCACCGAAGGGATTACCTTCTCCAGCCAGTCCTGCGCTGGCGGTGCGGACAGGTTTGACAGCGGTTGGAAAAACGCCATAGCCCGTGGCCATTCTGCGCAGGGCGACCATGTCTTGAATTTGCTGTACGTCCCTGGGGCATCGCTGAGCGCACTTGCCGCAGGTAGTACAACGCCAGATCTCTTCGTTTTCTATTTCAGTCAAACCGAATGTAGCCTCTCGGATTAGTTTGCGCATACTGAAAGTTCGAACCTTATTCCAGGGACAAACAGTATCGCATTTTCCGCATTGATAGCAGAATTTGACTGCGTCCCCACCGCTCTCTTTGATTTCTTCGATAACTTCTTTGATCGGGGCTTCAGTCTCCATCATGATTTTTTAATCCTCTTCTTTCACATTAATTGGGGACATTCCCGTTCCCCAAAGGAATACCCAAGCTTCAGCGGGTGTGTCCCCTGACCTTAACTGGGACATTCCTCGACCCCATAGCCTTGACCCATAAGCTGAGGTGTGTCCCCTGTCATACGTTGGGGACATTAGTCCTTTTCCGACATTCGGGTCAGCGTATCCACCAACTTCTCCAATCCATGTTTGTCTAGCAGTGATTGCAAGCCCTGCTCTATCTCGTCCGGCTTCACTTCTTCTTCGACGTCTTCTTCTCTTTCTTCGTAAATAAGGGCTTCTTCTAGGCACCACTTAACGCACAAGGGCTCTTTTTCGCCTTCACACATATCGCATTTAAGAGGGAGGCCTGAATCGGGTTCTTTGAAAATGTCCCTGGAAGGGCAGGAAGCCCTGCAGAAGGCACACTCTTCGTATTCCTTACCGTCAAGAATATATTTATCTCTGCCCATGCATTCGGCTGTAGCAAGCTCGCCCGCATATACGGGAAGAAAGATGTCCTTTATTGGGTCACGAATTAGTCTAATTCGAGATCGCGCCGGATTTACGCTACTATACTTTGGTGTAGCGTGAAAAGCGGCGCAAACTACCTCACATGCCCGACAACCATTGCATTTATCAGCATCAATTTTAATTGTTTTAATGATTTTCTTACTCACGTCTACACCTCCTTCTCTTTTTCTGCCGAGATTTCATAGGAAGGTGTTTCCGAGTAGATCCCCCTCTTTTCGAATTCTTCGGCGACGTAATCCAAACCTAAATCGTGTAAAGTCTCTTTCGTCGGCACACCGTCGTTATTCCAACCCTTGTATTTGTAATACTTATCTAGGAGTTCCTTTTCAAGCTCGGGAAATCTCTTCTTCCAATGGTCTTCCGGGGGAACCTCGTCTATTCGACGCATGCCTCTGATTATATTGTTGGCTCTGACTAAATTACGGTACCTTTTGGTGGTTTGTATCAGTGTTTCTTCATCCATTTCAATCCCGGTAGCTGCCGAAATAAGCTTCGGGTAATTGTGGATGTGATAAGGAGGCTTCAGCGGGAAAGCCGACAAGCCGGCACACATACCGACAGCATCATCGATGTAGTGCATCCTCTCCATCCAGTCAACTATCTCACAACACATATCAGGCGTGGGGAAATAGGGGGCCGTTCGCGGTTCCCAATCCAATACATATTGTTTAATTCTTTCATTGGGAGCCTGGATCCAATTGCTTACAAACGCTTCCCGCTCCTCCTGCGTCGCAAATGGTGCCTGAGGGAAATTACCTTCAATTTGGGTAATAGTTACCTTCTCGTTGGTACAATACATCAGGTAATAAATAGGATCCAACATGCTCAACTTAAGAGGCAGCTGCTCATGTTTCTTGATATTATTATGAGCATATTCATGCGCACCATTACCAATCTTTTCGGCTGCCCAATACGTGCCATCGGCTAAGATATCCCCGATCCCTTCTCGTCGCACAATTCTGTCCAGCAACCAGTGAAATCTACCTTCGCTATCGGGCGGCATACCAGGGAAATCATGATCAGTTAGTATCCCGGCTTCTAAAAGCTCAAGGGCGAAAGCCATAACCTGCGGGGCTGAATATCCGTCTACCCCATACTCCGTTGCACTTTGAGCAATACCCAGGCCAAATTCCAGGTTTGCAAAAGCTGCCATTGTATACGTAAGTTTCGTGAAGCACTTCATCATGTATGTTGGTTGACCCGGGGGAGAAATTGTTGCCCCGCATTTCATTGGACAGTTAAAGCAACTGATTAGCCGCCTCTGCATAGTTGCCATGCTTTCTTTCCAGTCTTCGGCAATTTCCTTGGTCCAAAAACCTTTTCTGCGATAGCGAGCATTCCCCCAGACGAAATTTTCGGTGTGCCACTTTTCGTCATCGTGTTTCATCTCTTGCGGTGAACCAAGCCCGGCTAAAATGGGCATATAATTTGGTATTGGATTTTCATTTCGCCATTTTATATATTCCAAAACTTCATTGATCAGTTCAATAAACTCATCCGGCTTGGCGATATTGATATCTCTTGTGCCGCGAACAGCGATCGCCTTTACGTTTTTACTACCCATAACGGCACCTAATCCTTGCCGGCTGCAACTGGATCTACCCTGCTCGATGGAAGCAAAATAAACCTTATTTTCACCAGCCAGACCGATAGCGGCTACCTGGGCGTTCGGCTCATTCAACTCCTGCTTAATTAAATCTTGCACTTCAACAGAGCCTTTACCCTGCAAATGAGAGGCGTCACGTATTTCTACTTTGTCATTGTGGATCCAGATATAAACCAGATTCGGGGACTTGCCACGAAGAATTACTTTGTCATAACCGGCAAACTTCAATTCCGGCGCCCAAAATCCCCCCATCATCGAATATGCAAATAGCCGAGTCTGGGGCGATATGGAAGTAACCATGGTTCGATTAGCACCGGTAGCCGGCGTACCACCTAAAAGACCGGCGCTGAAAATCAAAAGATTGTCAGGAGAAAAGGGCTCTGTTTCGGGAGGAACCCTATCCCAAATTATCTTGGCGTTAGTCCCGAGACCCCCAAGATAAAGTTCGGTGTCTCTGGGATCAGTTTCTACCCTCTCAATGTTTCCTCGGGATAGATCAATTTCTAAATTATACCCTGTCTCTGCGTACCTCATTTTTAAACTCCTCTATATATCTTTTTAGCCCCTTCGGGTATTTCCACAGCCATGACCTTTAGCTGCGCTACATATAGTATTTCATCCGTTACATAAGAGCAAAAAAAAGCCGATTACTTTTCCCGCTGATATGTTTTCCTATTTTTTTTGGAATAAGTGTATCAGTTGTCAACCCATTCCTTGATTATTCAGAATTTTATCCCCTTTCTTTAATTATTTGCCATAAATCAGCCCAACAATTGCCGATCCCTGTGCTTTTAGAGCTGACTATTCTAGTGTAGTTAAATTATAAATGAAAGAAAAATTAAATAAAATCGCTTAAAAGCATGGAAGCTAGGTTAAACGGCGGGTGATAGGGGGATTAACCTTTTCGTGTTACTTCGCCTCACACTTGGGTTGATTCAGGCAATAAATCTTATTTAGGCGACAATGGTTAAATAAGAAAACAATGATCTTAAAAATTTTGTGCACCACAAACGGAAGCTGTCATCTTAAGTGTTAGCGAAGGCTCTAGATTGTTCGCCAACACCTAGGATGACATGACGTTGTAAAACTTATTGAGTTAACGGTATAATCTTCATTGTTAATTATTTACTTGAGTAATCTCTTTAAAATTTTACCGGTAGGACTCTTGGGCAGCTCATGCACAAACTCTATGTTGCGCGGTACCTTATAAGAAGCCATTCTCTCTTTGCAGAAGTCAATCAGTTCCTGGTCTACCATCTCTACACCGTCTTTTAAGCGGATAAACGCTTTCGGAACCTCACCGCGAACAGCATC
>JAENYQ010000134.1 GCA_016841675.1 Desulfotomaculum sp. | reverse complement strand
ACGTTTGAGGGGCGTATGGGAGACCATGCGGGTTCAAGTCCCGCCTCCGACACCAGAAATGCCTATTTTTCAAGGCTTTTAGCTATTTAGCTAAAAGCCTTGTATTTTTGTTTTTTGGTCGTATTTTGACCCGGGTGTATGTGATCATACATCTTTGGGCGTAACGCGGGGGTGGGTCAGTCGCGTACACCTTTTCCATGAAAGGAGCCATCAAACATTATGAAAAGGAAAAGGAGAACCAACCAACTTGAAGCCGCTGCAGCCCAGGTGGTCAAGCTGTCAACCAAAGCCTGTCCCAGCTTTGAAGAGGCGGAAAAGCTGTTCTATGCCGAAGAAAAAAGCAAAAACCGTCTCAAACGTACAATTGCCTGGCACCGGGAAAATATCAAAGCTTTTAAAAAGGCGCTAAAGGAACAGCATATCAGCCTGAACCTGGAGGACATAAATCACAGAATCATCAAAAATAACTTTATTTTATACACCATAGAAAACTGGAACAATAAGCCCCAAACGGTAAACATGCGGCTTCGATCCCTGCGCCAGTTTTTTAGTTTTTTAGTTAAAGAAAATTACCTGGCTCAAAACCCGGCTGGCCGGGTGGAAAAACTTAAAACTGAAGAAGTTTTAATTGTCGCCCTCACCGTTGACCAGGTAAAGAAACTTCTAAAGACTGCGGACCGAAGTACTTTTACTGGGTTACGGGATTATACGATGCTGCTATTGATGTTGGAAACGGGAATGCGCCTGTCCGAACTTTCCGGCCTTAAAGTCATGATCTAAACTTCCAGGAAGGAACCGTCAAAGTTTTCGGTAAGGGCGCACGGGAACGGATGGTTCCAATTCAGCGCCGCTGCAAGAAGCAGCTTAAACGATTGCTAACTGATAAAGGACACCGGTTGATAAAGCAACCTCAAAAACAAATACCGTCAATACCATCGCTATTGAGGAAATTACGAAATTCTTTGTTTCGTGTTTAACGTCAATAGTCATTGATGCACCTCCATATAGAAAAAACCTTGTAAATAAACATCTAGTGACCTAATTAGAATCATATCATATACTTCTAATTTTTTCCTTAGGTGAAATGTGTGGGCATCGCAAAGATTAAGCGCAACAAAACCCCATCCAACCAGGGCTTACCCCCTTGGGGTAGTACTGGGAGCATTACACCCTCTCGCCAGCAAGTTAGCGGGTGTAATGACTCTCACTCAATAACCTGCTGACGCTCCATGTATGCGTCATATGGCCCACCGCTGATTTTTTTCTACCAGCACCTTGCCTAGCTCCCCCATGGCCTTTTACCGGGGCTATACCGTGTACCTTGCGAAAAGACCTGAATGTCCTCACCGATACATTCAGCTTACCAGCTATTCCTTGATCTGTTTTTCCTGCTCTCACCAGTTCAAGCACCCTGGCCAGGTTAATATTTTTCCGTGGCCTACCGCGTTTCTTTATTGCATCTTGATTTAAGGACATACAAGGCTTCACACCCTTCCGTTCCGCTTTTTTCTAAGTCTGCCCAACCGTTACTTTTACCTGATTTTGTGTTAAAATTTCTTGATAAGACTTTATAGTTCCGATGATCCCCGCCAACGGTAAACCTATAACTGATTAACCGAAAGGAGAATCAATATGGACAACGGCAAATTTCAAGAGTTAGTGCTCCAGCAATTTCAAGCCATGGACAAACAATTTCAAGCCATTACAGGTGAACTCCATGAACTAAAAGAAGGCCAAAAATCACTAACTGAGGGCCAAAAGTCACTAACTGAGGGCCAAAAAACACTAACTGAGGGCCAAAAAACACTAACTGAGGGCCAAAAAACACTAACAGAGGGCCAGGCCCGTATGGAAAACCGCATGGATAGACTTGAAAAATCTCAGGACATACTGGCAACAGAAGTGATGGCTGTGAAATCTAAAACGAATGAAGTTAATACCAACTTGACCAAGTTGGCTGTACGCATTGAAAACGAGATTGAGCCAAAAATCAGCGCACTATTTGAAGGCCATAATCAACACACTGAACAGTTAACCCGCATTGAAGAACAAGTCAGCAAGCATGACGAGTACATTTTGAAAAGGATCAAATAGCTGTTAAGCAGCTTCTTGATTTTCAGCTCCGATACAGTGATCTAATCATGTCCTTCTT
The DNA here is from genome assembly GCA_016841675.1 of Desulfotomaculum sp. Classification (GTDB taxonomy): domain Bacteria; phylum Bacillota; class Desulfotomaculia; order Desulfotomaculales; family Desulfallaceae; genus BRH-c8a. The sequence continues at coordinate 3,411 of JAENYQ010000134.1, read as the reverse complement.
TCGCACGCCTTCCGGATCATCCGGCCCCCTGGTTTTGATTTTTCTAAGGCCTGTTTGTCCAACGGGCGAGGCCCTTTTTTGTTTTTGTGGTTGGCCAGGGCGCAAGATATAATCATCGTGCAGCGCCGTAAATAAAAAGCCCGGGGCGTTTCTGGTTTGAACGCTACCGAGCATTTTTATTTTCTCTTTCATTTTTTCGCCGCCGTATTCATTGACAAGTTTTTCAAGCATCTCCGCAGGTATCTGTGTGCCACAAGCTTTTTTTACCATCTGCTGCAATTCAGTTATGTTGTTGGGCACATCAGAGCTGTGCTCAAATTCCCAAGCGCTTGGGAATTTGTCATCTAAGTCAGGTTTATCGGTTTCACCTTTGTTGGTCAGTTGTCCCTCAACAACAACATTTGTATTTTCTTTATGTTGTATTTTATTACATTCCGCTGGGGGAATACCCGTAGCAGGTATTCCCGAATCAGACGACTTATGTTGTGTTAGGCCAGAATTTTCGGCGTTGGGTTGTCCCAAATCGGAATTACCTTCTATTTTATCTAATTCCTTTTTATTGTATTTAAAAGAGCCTTCCCTGATTTTTTTTAAAGGGCCATCATAGCCAGGCCAATCGTGCACAACATAAATATTACGCCAACCGTTACCGCTGCGATCTTTATCTATATCAAGCATACCCACTTGCCAGAGCATCTCTGCCAAACGATAAAACCGGCTTTTGCCTATCTTGAATTTCTTGCAAAAGTATTCAACAGTAAACGGCATTGTACTCTTATTACTCGCGGACTCACGCCGATCTATAAATCTCTTTAAAGCAGCATAAAGACCAGCTAAATCTATACCACCTACTTCGAGCAAACCATCTGCTATGTCGTTTTCAATTGTTAAATGCCCACGGGTACGTCCTTGTACTATCATTCCATAACCCCCTCTTAACCCTCAAATAAAAGAAAAACAACAAAGCTTTAAAGCTCTGTTGTCTCCGAATTACAGGATATAGTGTAATTTTCAGTAATCACGTAATTACAAGCGGGTGAAAACATTGCCTGTACATAGTTGACTCATCATTCTTAATCTCACTGACCAAAGATTAACGCCATCCGATTGATTATGCTATTGCCAGTATTTGCTCTCTGCCCGGAGGATGTGTGTGGGTGTTAGTGGTGACTATGCGATAAAGCATCATTTATTTTGCCGGATGTCCCACCCCACGGGATAAGTGGTAGGTAATAAGTTGATTTAAACTGACATTTTCATCCCTAGCTCTCTCTGCTAATGTTCTATGCAGTGATTTAGGCATACGAACCCTAATTTGACCGGAATATTGATCTGTTGTAGGTTCAGGAACTTCCCGACCGATTTCCAAGACAGTTTCAATCCAAGCTTTTTTAGCATCATTTAAGTTTAATAACGCTTCCTCAGGAGTTTCGCCGTCTGACATACAACCAGGAAGAGAAGGGATTTCAGCAAACCATCCTCCCCCTTCGTCTTCTGTTAGTCTTCTAAGCTTAATATCGTAATTCAAGTTAAGGTAATAATTAAGGTCTTTCACTATTCATCTCTCCCAACCTTTTCAATAGCAGCTATGGCTTTTTTTACATATACCGCCTTGATTGGTCTAACTTTAGGTATCGACAGAACTTCTGTTATTTTTGGATGGTGGTATGTGTAGTGGCTGGAGCCACCATGCGGTTGCCTGCACTCAAAACCGTATCTATTTAGTAGTTTATCTAAGTCCTCAAATTTTACGTCTTTTGGGTTATGTACAATTTTGTTATAGAGTTTATCAAATTGGGTCACCTAATTCACCACCCATTTATATGGTACCATATATGGAACCACCTTACAAGATGGTAATCCGATATGACGTGTCCTCAAGTACCTTTGTACCGCGGGGTGGCCCGGGTCGGCGCTCACTGCGATCAGCCCCGTGATGGTCGCCCAGGCCCTCTTTTTTTACTTTTTCAACCGCATACACCTTTTATAGAATACATCTTTGTGATATAATTGCGTGTAAAATAATGTAAAGTTGTACGCGGACTGTTCAAGAAATGCGCGGTATCAGAATGGCGCTAAGCCTTGACGCTCAAGGGATACGGGGTTTTAGAGTTGTCCAAAAACCGCCCCGCCCACTTGAGGGGCGTATGGGAGACCATGCGGGTTCAAGTCCCGCCTCCGACACCATAAACCTTGATTCTAAAAGACTGTAGGAATTATCCTACGGTCTTTTTGTTTTGCAAGGCGTGTGGTGCTAACACGTACACCATGCGCGGTCGAGGAGAAAAAAGCGTTCCACGTACGCATGGGAGGAAATGGAGTGGCCAGACGAAGGACCACTGTTCAAAATGAGCTAATCGAAAAGTACGGAAACATGACCTGGGAGGAAGCTACCGAGCATTTCATTGACAGCATGAAAATGAAAGGATTGTCGTACCATACCAGGCGTTGGCACCGGGAAAACCTGCAGGCCGTAATAAAGGTTCTGAAGCTGAAAGAGTACCCAACAGAACCTGGCTTGATTACTGAAGCCATGCTCCGTGAAGTAGTGTTGCATATGATTGATTCTGCTCTCTCCCCCACTACTATCAATCACCGGGTTAGGAGTTTAAAGCAACTTTACCAATACCTAACTGCAGAGGGCCTAGTCAACAGCAATCCGGCTGAAAGGTTGGAACGCAAAAAAGCCCGAAGTGCTAGGATAGAAGCTTTCACCGAAGAACAGCTCCGGGCCATATTGGCCGCACCGGATAAGAGCCAGTTTGTAGGTTTAAGAGATTACACTTTCATGCTACTGCTACTTGATACCGGAGTCAGGCTTTCTGAACTGGTAAATATTAAACTGGTAGACTTAAAAATGGTCGAAAACGAGGTTGTAATAACTGAGGGGAAGGGATGTAAGAGCAGGCGTGTTTTCGTCTCAGCAAAGACCAAAGAAATGATTAAGAAACACCTTCGAGTAAGGGGGGACATACCTGGAAACCCATACCTTTTTGTTAGTGTAGAATATAAACCCATGAAACAGCGTAATGTCCAGGAGAGGTTAACCATCTACGGCAAGAAGGCCAAGATTGAAGGAGTCAGAGTAAGTCCGCACACCTTTAGGCATTATGTAGACTCCCAGGTTATGGGGAGTGTAACACAAAAAATATTCTAAATCAGTTTAATTTATGTGAAAAACACTCCCCATAATCTTTTACTCACATAGTGAATTTAACCATCTCATTAAATCGCCGTCTTCTTCCCATTTTGGCAATCCATCAGGCACTAAATCCGGATATGCATTTTCAATGGCTTTCCGCTTCATCTCACTGTCGGCCCGGGCATATATCTCTGTCGTAGAACAGTCACTATGCCCAAGTTACCCTCACTATTTAGTTATCCGGAAAGTACAAGAGAAAGGCTTTTAAA
>JAENYQ010000133.1 GCA_016841675.1 Desulfotomaculum sp. | reverse complement strand
GATTGGTGTCGCTTATCCCCTGCAAAACCGTGTCTCATTTCCTGGGTCCATTATATTAACATGCCTCCTCTCTTATAGATAATCTAAAACTATCTATATTGATTGGTTGGTTAGTGTATGCTTACATTTAAAGTCGGTTTTTTCTTTTACATTAGAACTGTTGTTCTGTTACAATGTACTTGGGTGATAAATATGACCAAGCTATACCGCCAACCCGTCGAAGTCCAAACCCAGGACGAACTGCCCGTTACATTCCGCTGGCGCTGGTATCAGGTGAGCTGTAAGGTAGAGGAGCAGCTGGCATTGCGGATATGGAGGCGCCTGGCCAGGCCGCCAAAGTATACGTGTGAGACGCGACAGGGGATGATATGAGATTTGATCAGGGACGAGCTTGGTTGGGTGTAGGAGAGGGTGTGGGATTAGTTTTGTCTCACATTAGAATTAAAACCCTCTTTCCATGAGGTAAACATTACATTATAATATCTTCATATAGTTACGCCGAACCGCTGCAGTTATTAACATTCTATGGATTAGGGACAATTATGATAAAAACAGCACGACAAACTAATGCTAAATATGCTGAATTTTTAGCAATACATAAAAATAAATATACTGACCCTAAGGAAAAAAAAATGAGAGGTCAGTTCTTTACAGCTGCACCTGTAGCAGAATTGATGGCTAGTATGATGGTAATTAAACCAAAAATGAAAATCCTTGACCCTGGGGGCGGGACTGGTGTCCTAATAGCAGCTATAGTGGATAGGATTATATCTGAAAAAATTAATGTTAAAATATCTGTCGACCTTTACGAAAATGATGTAAATACCATTCCATATTTAAAAAAATGTATGCGGTTTTGTAAAAAAAGCCTTCAAAACAATGGTATCGAAAACTTTGATTATAATATCATCTGCGAGGATTTTGTTAAATATAATAGGTATTTGTTTGATAGCAATAATTTAAAATCAAATAAAAATGCAAATAAATATGCAAATAAATATGATACCGTCATATGCAATCCACCTTATTTTAAGATAAAAAAAGAACACGAGTACTCTACTATCTTGCATGAGTATATATATGGGCAGCCTAACGTATATTACTTGTTTATGCTCGTATCAGAGAAATTAACCAAATATGATGGACAGGTAATATTTATAACACCAAGGAGTTATTGTTCTGGTAATTACTTTGAAAGATTTCGCATAAAATTTTTTAATTTAATTGAACCAAGCCATTTCCATCTCTTTAATTCCAGAAGGGACAAGATATTTAATGGTGAAAATGTTTGGCAAGAAAGTATTATATTGAGTGGTTTCAAAAGGAATAGTAAAAAAAGCGCTTTTATAAATATAAGTTTTTCTAATGATTCAAAAACAAAAAAAGATATTAATAATTTAAAAGTCAACAAAGAACTTATAATGGATTTTAATAAAAATAATTATAGTTTAATTAGATTTCCAGCTTCGCAAAAGGAAATTGATATTTTAAAAATATTTGATAAATGGAACAACTCTCTCAACAATATGAAAATGAATGTATCCACAGGTCCTATTGTTAGCTTTAGAAATAAAAATTTTATCTCAGATTTTAGTAAAGGAGACTCCTACCCATTATTTTGCATGAAGCATATAAAAAATTTTAAGGTAATTTTCCCTATAAACGTTGTTGATAAAGAGAAAGGTATTAGCCGCAAAGGATTTAATGAAAAAAGACTGACTAAATCAAGTAATTACGTGATAATAAAGCGGGTCACATCGAAAGAGCAAAAAAAGAGGATACATTGTGGTGCATTTTTAAAGGATGAGTATGATTTTAATATGTTTGGATTGGATAATCATTTGAATTATATTTATAAGGTTGATGGTTCTCTAACTGAAGTTGAAGTTATTGGACTTACCGCCATACTAAGTTCAACTATCGTTGACTGTTATTTTAGAACAATTAGTGGAAATACACAGGTTAATGCTACAGATTTAAAAAACCTGCCATTGCCAAGCCATGAATTTATAATAAATATAGGCAAGAGTTTATTAGAAAAAAAAGTGGATTTTTACGAAATAGACAAAATATTAACCGAAAGTTACGGGATTAATTTCATATAAAGGGAGGCAATAAAATGTCGCTACAAGATGAAATAGATAATAAATCAAAGGAGATACAGACTGATAGTTATCCAATGTCAATTGGGGAATTAATAAATATGTATAAAGAAGAGGAACTGGAAATTCATCCTGAATTTCAAAGATTCTTTAGGTGGTCTGATGCACAGAAAGCAAGATTAATTGAATCTATACTATTAGGAATTCCAATTCCGCCAATTTTCGTTGCCCAAGGTGAAGGTGGTATATGGGATGTTATAGATGGTCTGCAAAGATTATCAACAATTTTTGAGTTTGTAGGAATTTTAAAAACTGAAGATGGAGATTGTATTCCGCCAAGTAGACTTCAAGCAACCAAATTTTTACCTTCTTTGGACAATAAAGTCTGGGATGATAAAAATAATCATGAAAATTCATTTACGAGTGAACAAAGAATTAATTTAAAAAGAAGTAAATTTGATATTAATATCATAAAGAAAAGTAGTGATAGTGACGCAAAATACGAGTTATTTCAAAGAATTAACTCTGGAGGTACTAATTTAACTGACCAAGAATTAAGAAACTGTTTATTAATAATGCTTAATAAGAACTTTTATAAATGGTCTAAAGAGTTATCAGAGTTTGAATCATTTCAAAATTGCATACCTTTATCAGAAAAACAGAAATTAGAACAGTATGAAATGGAAATAGTTATGCGTTTTATAGTTTATCGGCATTGCGATATAGAAAAAATTAGCGGCAAAGAGGATATGGGTGATTTTATCTCAGATCAGCTTATAAAAATAATCGAAAATGCTGATTTTGACTATGATAAGGAGAAAAAGGTTTTTGAAGATACTTTTGCCTATCTAGACGAACTTTTATCTGAAAACAGTTTCAAAAAATATGATAATGCAAAAAATTGTTTTAAAGGAGCTTTATTAATAAGTGTATTTGAAGCAATCATTGTTGGATTTAGTGAAAATATTGACACCATTAAAGTAAAAGACAAAGAAGAAATTATAGAAATAATAAAGAGCATTTATGATAGTGATACATATAAAGCTTCTACGGCTAAGGGTATTAGACCTATAAATCGTTTTAAGGAATTAACAGTAAATAGTAGGAGAATATTTGGTAATGGCTAGATATTCTTTGGAAAAATTTCAAGAAAAACTTGACAGAAACATTAATTGGAGAAAAAGAGAGTTAACTACAATAAAGGCTAATATAATATTTGCTAAAGGACCTGCTCTCATCACTGCAATACGTTCTGGTATTACCCTTCTTTATGCACATTGGGAGGGTTTTATTAAAAATGCAGCTAGAGAATATCTTAAATTTTTAAATAAACAAAATTTAAAATGCTGCGAGCTAAAAGATAATTTTTTAGTATTACATATGAAGAAATCAATAATAGATACTCGGCAATCTAATAAGACAAAAAAACATGCTTTTCTAATTAATAAGTTGTTATACCAATCGGATGATTATTTTAAAGTAGATGTCCTCGATACTTTAATTATAGATACGGAGTCAAATTTATCTTATGATGTTCTAAAAGACATTCTTTACGGCTTAAATATTGATGAAAGAGATTTTGAATTAAAACAACATTTTATTAAAGACAATCTTTTGGACAAAAGGAACAAAATTGCACATGGGGAATATGTTCGTATACTAGAAAACAATTTGCAAGCCGAAAAAAAAGCAAAGGAAGAATTTGAGATACTTTATCAAGAAATTTTAGGTTTAATGGAGAAATTCAAAGATAACATTTTGGATTCTGCTATAGAAAAAAAATACTTAAAAAATATATAACAATTATAGATAGCTGCAGCTCATCAAATTCAAACCCCACCCTGCTACAATCCCGTATATTCCCACGGGGCGTTAACATGGTAAACTACGCCCGGCCCCGGATCCCGGGCGGCAGCCAAATGGCACCGCCTTTGTTATTGACGTATTGGCCCAGCAGTTCCCGTAGTACCGCCCTACCCGCTAGCTGCATCCAATAGAGTGGTCGTGAACCCGAATAATATTTCATATACAATATACCACCCAGCTTGTGATGGCCCCTGGTTGGTGAGCACCATTAACCGCAGGTCTTTGTTTTTTAGCAGGAAATTATGACTAACCATATGAATGGCCAATAACCCCCCTTTATGGGGTTATTTTTTTGTCCCGCTCTCGCTACCCTGCACAGCTGAATACACCGTCACAAAACGTGCATGTTAACCGCAGATATTGTGCATGCTGACCGCTGCCATTGTGCATGGTTGCCGCACATATTGTGTCAGTTGAGAGCCACTTGCTCAAGGGTTATGGACAGTGCCGCCCTGTGGACAACCCTGCGGGTTGACACACATGGCTTGGATAACGCTTCGCGTTAACCACACTGACCACAGCTACGGCTACTGTAATAAATAACCACCACAACCACTAAGACTGGATAAATATGTAAAGCTTCGGATGACCTGAAGCATAATCGTTAGTAAGTGGATCAATATTTTCTCAGCGGTCTGCCAAAAGTGGATCACTTTTTTTCTGGCGTTAGTGGATCAATATTTTCCTGGCGAGTGGATCACAATTTTCTTGACAATCGCAGCTTTCTTTGGCCTGCATTGTTTACTCTTTAATATGTGGTACCCATGAACATGTTCAATAAGCTTCCGCAACCGCGGCCCCCGTCCCCGGAGCGGCAACGCCGCCCACCCGGCGGCAATAAGCCCATGCGCGTACGCCAGTCTGTACGCGGGGTGGGTGTGCGGGACGATACCACTATCGCGCGGACGGGGCCGCGGGCGTAGCCGGCGGCCTGGTGGATAAGGTCGGGATGTGCGCCCGACCCGGCCTGGCATCAAGGAAGGCTTAGCGGGTAGAGCAGATCCTGTCGCGATTAACCCGACTTTCATCCTGAGCGCACTTCCCGACCGTTCCTTTTGAGGACCCCAGAGCTGGCCGTACTCCGGGCCGAACCCTCGAGCATTGACCCCAAAAACGGCCCGGTGTGCGGCCGACATGTACGGAACGCCTACCACCCGGGCAGCTACCGGGCAAGGTGTGGCTGACCCGCAAGTCTGGCCCTGGAGCTAGCCACACTTTGCCCGGCAGCAGAGAGTTATTCGCTCACCACCAAGCCCGTGGTTGCCACCACCCGGGTAAGGCGCACTTCGGAGCGGGACGGTAAATTTTCCGCTGTTTATAGTCCCGCTCTGATGTGCGCCGTGCCGTAAAGGGGATCAGATGAGCTTCACCGCTCGGTCAGGCACACGACGACCCGGGTCGGGACCAGTGTTGCCCGACCTATAAGCGGCCCAGGCTGTGGTGTGCCCGGGGAAAGTAGCTCGGTGCACGCTGGCAACCGGTGCAGCAGCACAGCGGTTTGCAGCTACGCCCCTAGTGGCTAACTGTGGCCACCAGCGTTTCTCGCAAAGTCTCAGGTTACCGGCGCAAAGCCCAAAGAGATACTTGAAATAGAAAATGTCCGCATTAATACGCTGGAGGGAAA
>JAENYQ010000010.1 GCA_016841675.1 Desulfotomaculum sp. | reverse complement strand
GATGGAAAATTGCAAGGGTTTAATGTTTAAAGTATTTTGATGCTTCAGCTCTGCCTTGAATCAGAGTTTCTTGTTTTACCCAGGGGCGATGGATTTATTGATTATCCTGTATTTGAAAGAGGATATGAATCCTTAAAGCGTGTGACACATGGGTTCCAAAATATTGATGCCAATATAATAACAAAGACAGTGTTCGAAAACCCGATGCTAATTATTGTCCTTCGAACAATGCTTGGATTCACTCCGCCTGAATGGGCTTATGTTACATCACAACGGACAGGGATTAACGTATCTCAAGGGTTTGTTCGCACCTTAGACCGCAACATTCGCATGGCCCCCATGGCGCCGTTATATAGCGAGGTTACGAAAGAACGAGTGAGAGCGCTTGTTAAAACAGCTTGTCAGTTACTTAGCTTACCTGTTCCTGAGGTAGGACCAGACAAAATTCATCGTCTCAATAAAGCAGATACAAGTGGTGGTGCCGATAGTATTATGGCCTTGTCAGGCATGGGGGTACCTTATGCTATGCTTCTATATGAACGTTTTCTCGGACGACCTTTTGCCGGACACAGAGATTCTGTTTCTGAACTAGTGGGTGATAGCCTGGAATCTGCCATCGAGGATGTACTAACCAAGGCAGGTGTAAGCTACAGGAAAACAAAACGAGCAGAAAGAATTCCAGGATTTGATCAGGCACCGGATTTTATCATACCTAGCGAATTCAATCCGCAGGTTGTCATTGAAGCAAAAATTACCGAAGATGACGGTACAGCACGTGACAAGGTCACTCGCGTTCAGCACCTTGCCTCAATTAGTTTAATCAATAGTATCCGTGATTTGCCTCAATTTCAAGTTATCGCTTGTATTGGCGGGCGCGGGTTTGGTGTGCGCCGCGAGGACATGAAAAAACTTTTACTTGCTACACATGGAAAGGTTTTTACATTAAAAACTCTTAATTCTCTTATAGAATATACACGGTTACGAGAATTTAAATCCAAATAGGTTACGATTGTTTTCGCGTATACTTTCCTTGATAATGGGAAAAACCGGAGGTTTTGCCTCCGGCATTCATTTAAACAAGTTTTTCGGGTTAACTATCCAGTGCCTTTAGCAGGTACTGCCAGTCACAGTAACGGTTGATATTATCCAGGGCAATGGATATGCCCACCTTATCGGTAGGTTTGATGTGCCTGGACACCTCGCCCAGCATCTCAATCACAGTGTAAGTATCTTGGTAAGTCAACAGCACGGGCACGCCCTTTTCCCCAGCCCTGGAAAGAACCTTAACATCCGGATATAGGCCGCCGGTAAGAATCAGCACTGATGTATGGGTTTCCAGGGCTGCCAGGGCCAAGTCCGCCCGGTCACCGCCCAGTACCACTGCTTTATTGGCTGCCCGGCGCAGGTACGTCAGTGCACTATCCATGGTCATGGCACCGACAATAACATCCTCCACCAAGCGGTCCATATTTTCATGTCCTACCAGTACTTCGGCGCCCAGACGCTCCTGGTATTCACCCACAGTGGGAGCGGCGATTTCCGGCCTACTAGGAATAACTCCCAGCGCCCTATATCCCTTTTCTTCCAAATTAATCCGGAAAACATCTTCGGCTTTAGCCAGCAATATACGAGAGACATTGCTGAAAACCGTTCCCGCCACCGGGGTTTGCACGCAAGCCATGTAACTGTTATAGAATATGGCTTGGTCCAAGCTGTAATCATCTTCAACTTTAAACACGTTAAGCAACAAAGACTCCAGTTTTTTCGCCAGTACCGCCGAGTCTAAGCCCACTGAGGCTAGGGCGTAGGGATAAACCGCCCCTTCCAGTAACATAATGTCGTACCCCTCGGAAACTTGCCTGTAGGCATCCATTATCTCGTCGATGGTGCCAGCCTTACCACCAAACTTATTCAGATAGCCCGGGCCGGCCATTACCGGACTGATTAAACCCGCCGGTGCCTCCATACCCAGCACTTCTTTCATCAATACGGCATCCCCGCCCGGGATTTTGCCGGAAGCTGATTTCCTGCCGCTGTCCACCGGTTTGAAATACCCCACCCGGTATCCCAGTTCCTTAAACTTGAGAGCCAGACCCAGGGCCACCGCAGTTTTTCCACTACCGGGATTACCAGCTACAAACAGGTTTTTCATTTTACCAGACACCTCACGATATGGTGATTTTTATATCCAGGGCGGATAGCCCCTTGCCTTCTTCATAAGCAAAAACCGGGTTAATATCCATCTCAGTTATTTCCGGGAAATCAGTAACCAGGGCTGCCACGCGTTTGATTACGTCGACAACGGCTTCAATATCCCTGGGCTTTGCACCCCGGTATCCCCGCAGCAGAGTATAGGCCTTGGTTTCACGAAGCATAATCCCGATTTCCCGAGCCGACAGACCTCGAGCCAGTCGGAAACTAACGTCTTTGAGCAGGTTTACGTAGATGCCACCGAGGCCGAAGGCAATTAGCGGGCCAAACTGAACGTCCCTGGTCATGCCCACGATTAGTTCGTCTCCCTTGGGCATCATTTTCTGCACCTCAACTCCATAGATCACTGCCTGAGGCATATAACCATACACGTTGTCCATGATATCCGTAAAAGCTTCCCGTACTTCGGCGGCATCTTTAAGTCCGATTTTTACCCCGCCTACATCTGTTTTGTGCAAAATCTTTGGCGAGGCCACTTTCATGACCACCGGGTAACCCATTTTATCTGCTTCAGAAACCGCTTCTTGGGGCGTTGTAGCCAAAGTGATGGGTGTTGCCGGTATTCCGTAGCAGTTGGCCACTTCCGCCGCCTCACTGCCCAACAGCACCAATCGCTGGTCCCTGATAACATCGTAAAAAATGGCCTTAACCCCGCTGCGGTCGATACCCTTGAGGGAAGCAGAGGTCCCCTCTTCCGGTGTATTAAGAAGTTCGTTATAGCGAACCAATCCCCTAATGGACGCAATGGCCGGTTCTGGGAAAGTGTAACAGGGTACTCCCGCCCGAACCAGTAAACCGGCACCCTCAGCCAGGCTTTCACCGCCCATATAAGCGGCGAAAATCGGCTTTTCCGGGAAAGCCTCCCGCATTTCCAAGATCGCCTCGGCGGTCTGAACCGGTTCAGTCACATCGACAGGACACACCAGCACCACTACACTGTCCACGTTGGGATCAGCACAAACTTTTTGCAACGCCAGCCTGTAGCGGTCTACCCTGGCATCCCCCAGAACGTCCACCGGGTTGTATAAACCCGCCTCCGCGGGCATTTTGGCCCTTAATTCGACTATGGTTTCCTTGGTAAAACGAGCCATCTGCAAACCAGCGTCTTCCACATTATCTGTAGCAATAATCCCTGGCCCACCGGCATTAGTTACTATAGCCACCCGACTGCCCCGTGGCACCGGTGCCATGGCAAATGCCACGGCCAGGTCAAACAGCTCGGTCATAGTGTGGGCCCGGATAACACCACACTGGCGAAATGCTACTTCGTAGGCCAGATCGCTGCCCGCCAGAGCTCCTGTATGTGAGGAAGCCGCTTGTGCACCAGCCTGACTGGTGCCAGACTTGAGGATAATAACCGGCTTTTTACGCACGGCCCGGGAGACTACTTCCAGAAAACGGCGCCCATCCACTATGTCCTCAATATAGCATAAAATAACCTTGGTGTTTGGATCATCCGCGGCATCTTCGATAAAGTCAATTTCAGAAAGGTCTGCCTTGTTACCCAGACTAACCACCCGGCTAAAACCAAGCCCGCCGGCGGCACTCCAATCCAAAATAGCCACCAGCATAGCACCGCTCTGGGAGAAAAAAGCAATTTCACCCTGCCGGGGAAAGGTGCCGGAAAAAGAAGCGTTAATCGGTGTGTGGGTATCAATTAACCCCACCACGTTGGGGCCAAGCATGCGCATCCCGTACTGACGGCAAATATTAGCCAGACGCTTTTCCAACTCCAACCCATCGGGGCCGACCTCTTTGAAGCCGGCGGATATAACCACCAGGTTTTTTACCCCGGCTTTTCCACAATCTTCGGCCACATCCGGAACTCGGGATGCCGGCACGGCAATAACCGCCATGTCCACTGGTTCCTTGATATCAATGACCGACGGATATGCTGTAATACCCTTAATTTCCTTTTCCTTGGGGTTGATCGGATAGATTTTACCGTCAAAACCGCTGCTGATAATATTGTTCAAGATGGTGTTGCCGATTTTTCCAACGGCAGCGGAAGCGCCTACCACGGCCACCGATCCGGGCCGGACCATCTTTGTAAGTTCAGCCAATTTCTCCACCTCGTTAATTTCGATTAAATAGGTCACTATGGGGAAGGTATAAAAAGGTATATTGCAATATGATTATACAAGCTATACCAAGTAGAGTAAACCGCGGCACTAAAAAGTTTAAATACTAAAATTATTTGTAATTCGCATTATAATTATTATTTTACTCTTGTGACTTTAATTAGGGTTTACAAAACGGCTCAGACTTATTAGCTAACATTCCATAACTGAGGTCTGTTTGGCCCGAATTTTTAATGGTTAGTATTTCGAGATGTCATAATTAAAAAACATGATTATTCCCTTTACTCAGTAATCCCCATTGATGAGATATACATTTTTAATAAACAATTGCGCACCGCGGGGGAGAGCTGTCATCTAAGAGCGTTAGCGAAGGATCTGGTTTTAAGATTCTTCGCTGCGCTCAGAATGACAGGCTTAAAAGGTTCTTAAGTTCTTGCATTCATAGCAATGACACGACGCTGTACCACTTACTGAGTTAACGGTATAACCATGTTAAAAAAAAGCGCCGACTGCTCGGCGCGTTAATTATTCCTTACTCAAAATCCTGAGGCATCAGCAGCCAGGCGATCAGGTACACCAGGATACCTGGGAAAGCCACGGAAAAAACCGATACAATCACATAACCAAGCCTCACCACCGTGGGATCCACATCAAAATATTCAGCTATCCCCCCGCATATCCCGGCAATCATCCGGTGGCGGCTTGATCGGCACAGTTTTTTTAATTGTTTGGCCATCTGACAGACTCCTTTAAACTAAAGTTAACTAGTTCAGCCTAAAAGATCTTATCACGAGACACTAACCAGTCATTATGTAAAAACATTAACACTGTCATTAATGGGTGTCAAGCCGTTAAAGCTGCTGTTTTTTTACGGGCGGAAGTAATTACTTTCCCGGCGCTGAGCCAATACTTTAATCAGCACCGCGCCAATCACAAAACCGCCGATATGAGCCCAATAAGCAATCGGAGCGGCAGTTCCACCTAGGGAGGCCACCCCATTAAACAACTGCAGCACAAACCAAATAGCGATAAAAACGATAGCCGGTATTTCAGCGAGGAAGAATATGATAAGCAATGGCACCAGGGCCAGGATACGGGAATGGGGGAAAGCGATAATATATGCGCCCAACACTCCGGCCACGGCACCGCTGGCTCCAACGACGGGCACGGTAGAAGCAGGGTTGGTCATAATGTGTGCCGCCCCGCCTGCCATACCGACCAGCAAATAAAACAACAGATATTTGGCGTGTCCCAATCGGTCTTCCACGTTGTCACCGAACACCCATAAGAAAAGCATGTTACCCAGCACATGAAACCAACCGCCATGTACAAATGTGGAAGTAATAAAATTCACCAGCAGCGGTGTGAAAGCAGCACCGGTATAAAAAGCGTTTAAAGCATCGGCCGGGATCAGACCGTAAGTGTAAAAAAACTGATTTAGTTCAAAGGGCTCCAGTAGTACTTCGTTGACGTAAATCACCAGATTCAACACAATGATGGCAATATTGACAAAGGGGAATGTGCTGGACTTAGCACTGTCCCTGAGCGGTATCAATCTGCTGCCCCCTCTCATGCGCCGATGATAAATTTAATTATAGCATATTATGCCTTGAGACCGGGCGTGACAAAAAGTCATGAACACCGGCATTTTCGACTGTCATTATCATACCGAACCAAGATTATTTTATGCTAAAAGAACGGGGTCAGGCCCTGCGTAACTGCATAATCACATAATACTTATGTAATTATGCAGTTACGCAGGGCCTGACCCCGGTTCACTTTACGGGATTACCTTGTTTAAGGGATACTCGATAATATCCTGGGCGCCCACCCGGCGCAGCGCAGGGATTAAATCACGCGCCTTCTTCTCGTCCAGCACAACCTCTATGGCTATCCAGTCGCTGTTAATCAGCTGGGAAACTGTGGGGTGCTTCATAGCCGGTAGAATAGCCAGCACATCGTCCAGTTTGTCGCCGGGGACGTTCATCTTAAGACCTACTTTGGAATCAGCCCGCAGTGCGCCCAGCAGCAATACCGACAAATTTTGCAGCTTTTCCTTGATGAAAGGATTCTCCCAGGCAGCCTTATTAGCGTGCAGCCTGGTGGTGGAAACCAGTATGGTATCAATAACCCGTAGTTTATTGGCCTTTAGTGAACTGCCGGTCTCAGTAATATCAACGATAGCGTCCACCAACTGAGGTACTTTAACCTCTGTGGCTCCGTAACTAAATTCCACCTTGGCGGTAACATTGTATTTGGCCAGGTAATTATTGGTCAACCGCACCAGTTCAGTGGCAATACGTTTGCCCTGCAAATCCTGGACATTCTTAATACTGCTGTGTTCGGCCACGGCCAACACCACTCGTATGGGATTGGTGGTTTGCTTGGAGTAGGATAGGTCGGCCACCTCTATCACATCCGCTTCATTTTCCAGTACCCAGTCCAGTCCGCTTAGTCCGGCGTCAAGCACTCCGCTGTTAACATACCTGGGGATTTCCTGAGCCCGCATCAACACCACTTCAATTTCCGGGTCGTCAATACTGGGAAAATATGAACGACGGCGGACCGAAATATTGAATCCCGCCCGCTTAAAAAGCTGAAATGTTGATTCTTGCAAACTGCCCTTGGGCAGCCCCAGCTTTAGTTTTTGTTCCATTGCCTGGTGAGCCTCCTTGCTTTATCTCGTTATCTGTTTAGTACATTAAAGTATAATAAAAAGTATATACATCTAACTTGCCAATGTCAATGAGTATTGGATCGTGAGGGTATTTTACTATAAAATATTAGTAAATGACAATAGTTGCAATTTTTATAGTAAGATGCAAGGTTACTTACATAGGAGGCATCGGGACTGGAATGCATGAAAACGAGTACCTGCTCACTATCATCAGAATAACCCGCCATCACATCTTTTTTAATATGTCTGTCAACGGCTGTCTGGCCAACACAGACGGCTACATCTGCCTGCCCAAGGAAGACTTTGACCGGCTTTATCGGGACCTGTTCAGATCATCCAAAGGTCGCTGCATCAAGACATACAGCAGTAACCCGCCTACCGAATTTTATTTCTAGATAGACGCCCATGCCGCCCGCTGTCGCGGCAACATCAGTGGGATGAGAATCTGCTTGGATTGTCATTGCTATGAATACAGTAGTGAAGAACCTTGTCATTAAGTCTGTCATTCTGAGCGCAGCGAAGAATCTTAAAACCAGATCCTTCGCTGCGCTCAGGATGACAAGCTTAATTTGAACAAAGTGAGGAATCCCGGTTCATCCATACCCCGCATCATTAATTCGGGCACCCGCAAGGGGTGCCCCTACGACTCAGGATGACAACCTAAAGTCTATTTTCAGGGTAGTGTCTCATGAAAAACTAAATTTTTGGTGGGGTTTGGTGTAATCTGAAAGGATGCATTATATAAACACTAGCCTAGTGGATAAAATACCAATACCAGAGTTAAACTTTGTAATAAAAACTGGACGGCAAATTGCAGGCTCCGATTGTGCCGGACCTGTTTGTATTTGGAAAGAGGTTCAATTGTTGCGGGCTAAATTGTTTATCTTTGTTTTAGTTACATTACTCTTACTACACTGTAATTCCAGTGTTTTTGCGCTAACTGAAGAGATGGAATCCTACAACACTCCCCAAAGCACAATTGTATTCTGGACCGACGGACCAAGGTTAAAAGCAGTTAACCTGACCTTTTTCCCAAATCACGCGGGTCCGCTGGGCATTGTGTCAGTCCCCCTGTACGCATGTCTAGGGAAGGACAATGATAATCTGACGTTAGCCGAATATTACTTAAAACACGGCAGAGTTAAACTGATCCGCCAGCTGGAGCAATTGTTTGGTACGCCAATAGAAACCTACATCAGCGTAGACCAAAAATCACTAACTGATGCCAGTAAGCTAATAGGCACCATCCAAATGGCCGGCGTAGATACAAATTTTGTAGACGTTTTTGAAGGCCGCTATGTGGACGGCCCGGTCAATCTGCAGGTAGAGATAAGGCAGTTGGCAAGCGCTTTAACCACGCCAACCATGCTTATAAAACTACCCCAGGTAATTTGGGTTTTTGCCACCCAAGTAGACACCAATATCGGTCCCGGCCAAATTCTGAACTTTTACCGTCTGTTAAAAAGCTGTGGCCCCGAACTGCTGCAAAAAAAAGCAGTTCCAGGCCGCGATTATCGGGTCGGCGGCTACAAGTACCGCCAGGTCGAACCGGAAGTCTGGGCCAAAACAGTGCAAGAAGTGACCACCCGTCAGTAACTTTGAAACAAAACTCAAGTCAAATTAAGTCCTATACTAAATGTTATAAATGAATTTCAACTAACGATTAGTGATGAGGTTTATTTAAAAAGCCAGATCAATTTCATTTTGATTTTTCAAACTAGGGGTCATAAGATGTCAATGTAATGTCAATCCTCAAGGATAGAGACAAAACTAACGTTTACCGTGTCTGACGGCGATCTTTTCGAACATAACCACCAGGCCGGCACAGATAAAGTATAATGATTCAATGTTAAGATTTTCTTCCACTGTCCGGTCAAAGAAAATATTTAATTTGGAATCCAGTTCGTCCTTTGGTTTGTATTTAATCAGGATAGGAACTTTGGGCAGCGGATACAGAACGAGGTGAATTTCTTCATTTGAGTTGTTATCTATCTGCTTGCCGCCAAAAATTTGTAATAGATCTGCAAAAAGACCGGTATAGTTATCGGCAATCTGCTTTAAAGGTTTTTCACATCTCTGTTCATATAGTGGCAGCCAGGTCATGCCGTTTTTGATTTCCCTGAATGGCATCCAGGTTCCGGTAACATCATTACCCGCGCTTGAAATGATGTAACTTAAAAGTGGTATCGTCACCCAAGGAATTACGTGGCAGGCTGAGGTTATATTTCCCCCAGTATCAACAACAAAGTCCCTGCCCAGCACTTTTATAGCCAACTTCTCCCCACTCAAAGCCGCACCCAGTCTTTCTGCTGAAGAAGCAAAGTCTACGGCGGTAATATCTTTTTGTAACTGCATTAGGATTTGCTCTTGCTGCTTGGCCAAGGAAACCGGTTCATTGGTTATAATATTAATTTTTTCAAGAACGCTTTGATCCAGGTGGGGACAATTTCCAAGCTTTTTTTTACCCTGAATCACCGCGGCAGCAAAGGCCAGGCAGGTTGGTTCCTGACACTCCCGGCAATTTGTTTTAGGCAGATGCTTATATACGTCCAACGGGTTGTTCAACTGCATATGTGTGTATTACCCCTTTCAAATTACGTAGGTGCACCACAGAGGGAAGCTATCATCCAAGCGTTAGCAAAAAACATGTCGCTGTAATCTTACTGAGCTAACGATATAATCATATTTATTTATATATAAATAATAAACATGTTAACTATTATCGTCAAGATGTAAATCATTCTTTCTATATAGATAAGCGAAGGTGGGGTTTGCACCAAAAGCACCGCATCCAGTTCGCCGATATCGATTCCCAATTTAAGAGAGTTTAAAGAGAAAGAGCAAGGTCATTAATCCTCAGCATCTCCCACTCTGCCCCAAAACAACGAATATGTAAAGAATGCATAGTACCCGGGCATATTCAGTATACAGTCCGGCGAATCATCCCTGCAAAGACGCTGATACTCTAATTGATCTTCCTTCAATAATTCGGAATTATCTTGTCCCCATCGCATTTTAGACATTTAGCCATACCCCTGTGGATTGTGGATAAAAATTCAGTTTGGTATTTGTTTATATTATCGCAAATTTCATGTGAGCAATCTATGAGGTCTTAATCAATATCAAATTGTACTTTTGCTAACATAATTTACCCTCTAAAGCAAATGATATTAACTACCCTATTATTTCCCCGCTAAACTAACAAGGTTAACAAATTCATTATCATAAAGGCTTAAAATTGTTTAGCTATATCGTCACTTAAATCTTCATATGAAGTTATCTCTATACCTATGGCAGGAGATGTTATAAAATTAATTAGGAAATGCTCCATCAGGTAGTTTTTCTAACCCGTCAATTATCGTTTTCAGTTCAGATACTAGCCTCTGTTTGGAATATATAGAATTAAGCATTATACTAGTAGTTATTCTGTTTCGCTTAACCCAAATAAAGAAAGTTCTATCTTGCAATTCACCAACCCCAGTGTTAAATCTAATTTTAATTGCCATTTGAGACTTATCAGAACTATCTACCATTGAGAAAATACATGCTCTTACCCGCCAACATTACGTGTTGGAAAAAGGTATATATATATTTAATTTATTTATTTATTTATTTATTTATTTATTTATTTATTTATTTTAATTAGTTATGTAATATAGTATAGTTTATCTAATGGTGATCGGTCCCTGGATCGGTCCCTGGATCGTTGGCTTATTTACCCCGATAGGTATCAATTAGTCCCCGGTTCGGTGGCTTATTTCCCCCAATAGGCATCAGTTAGTCCCCGGTTAGGTGGAATGTTTTCCCGTCGCTTCCGGTAGCCCCCATACGCGCCCTGACGGGCAACATCTGGTCCCAGTCTGCATCCCATCCCTGTTTTATACGCGATAAGTCACTTCCGGACTAATATATCGCGGTTTCTGATAATGGTTTTTTTCTACCCCCGGCTTAGCCTGTAGCGTCAGATTGACTGCTGCAAATCACTCTGGCGAATTACACTTATTGTTTATGGCCATCAAATGAAACCATAAAGCCTATGTTATTGCGTCCAACGGATTTGTTTAGAGCCAATCTACAAAGGCGTAGATCTCGCGAGGTAGTTCATGTTCGGACCCAATCTTGTTACCATTCGGCGGTGATATGTGGTTAGGCCTTGGCCACATTCAAATTAGCATAGGCGATGACAACGATCAATACAAATGATCATATTTAGGTGAACAGATATTATATTTTAAAGTTGCTCTATAACTTAGTCTGGGCTTCAACCTGCCATTCTCCAACCAGAAGATAAGCAAGATTTTCTACCTTTATATGGATAGTTTCCGATTGCTCGGTGAACCTTCGGTCCAGAAACATGCCCATACGGTCACCGGGTCCTCCGCCGCGCTTGCCATACTTGGCAGGCTCTCCTTTTTCATTATAAGCAAGTAGCCCTTAACCAATAATCTCTTCTTGTTATGGTAATGCCACTTTTCAAAGCAATAGTTTTTACCATTATTCACTCGTCTTCAACCCCAGGCAGATTAATTAATAAGACCTGCTGAACGAACTCTACCAGTCGGCCAGATTTAAATGCTTCTTTAATGCCCTTCCGTACCATCTGCTAGGTATGTAATTTTCGATATCACAAATTGTCAATTCTGAATAACCACATGCTAAACACCTGCTGCCCTCAAGTTGCAATTTACCTATGCTTTCAAAACGGAAAGTTTTTTCAAACCACCTTGCTAAAGAATGACAAAGTGATCTTAAATCCATCAACAATGTATTAGCCCAGGGCACCTGTTCCTGTGTCACCGGATGTCTGTTTAAAGGGTGTAATATCAATTCGTTAAAATATCCCATCCCGACATATGCAGACAAATGATGATCGACTGATCTTTTCGATTCCCCAAAAGTAAATTTCCCGGGTAATCCAAGTTTTCCAATGTTGCTCTCCGCAAATTTCTAATAACAACTTTAAGTTTAATAAAGACAAAAATACATATCATTTAAAAAATTCCTTTTATACATTATATGAATAATGCGAAGTTCATGCTTTAGGATTTTAAACCAATGTTTATGTTTCAATCTTTATTTTTGCTTTTAGGTTTTTGAGAATGCTCCTCATGCAGTTCAATCAGCCTGTCTAACCTAGCTAATATTTCATCTTTGTTTTGATGTTTTAACTGAGCTATCTTTTTAGGTCTTATAAATATCAAATAGATTATTATAGAAACACAAATAAGATAAGTAATATAAAATTAAAGGTTTGTGCTATTAACGTATTGCTTAATCCCATTTTTACGCCACCTCGAATAATAGTTTTATGTCAAATTAAACTTTAATATGGATAACTGGAAGTTGTTTTTAACGTTTTTAACTTTTACATTACATCTATACTTTATAATATCGCAGTTGCATAGATTAGTTAGAACCATAATGCAACTTTCTGTGGCAATTAGGACAAAGGGCTATCGTATTTTCAACAGTATCCTCTCCATTTTCAGATAGAGGTATCTTATGATGAATCTCTAAATATGGAGTACCATCTGACTTTCGTATAAAAGGAGCTTTATTTTTGCACAACTCGCAAATTCCCTTAGAACGATTTAGAACTTCAATAACAACATATGGGTTTCGCTTATATGTATAAGTTGAAACCTCTATTTTTTCTGGCTTTCTATCATATTTTAATATCCTTTTTTTTAGTTCATTCACTGAAATTGCTTTCGCATCCTCTAATTGCTTCTGGAATGATTCATCAAAGGATTCTTTAGAAAGGATCTCTATTGATGGATATTGCCAAAAAGTTGTTAGCTGGTGTTTATTTTTTATAAAATCCTCCCTTATAAAGTTCCAATGTTTTGTTGTTTTTATAATATCTAATGCATTATGATAACTATCCCAAATTTCATCATTTTCATTTATAAAGTCTAAATTCTTAATGTTTTGTGTATGTAACCAATATAACTTTATTTTCAAATTCTTAGTGGATTTAACTTCATGTTGATTAAACATGTCGTCTTTTAAATTGCTATGAATTCTATCTTGTAGCATCCAAATGCCTTTATCATTTCCTTTATGAACATATGCTAAAAGATATATACCGCCTATAATAAATGATAGACTAAAATCACTTGAACCAAAATATGTTTTTTTAGGGTATTTAGTGAATATGAAGCCGTTTCTAAAAAAATTGATCAACAGTTTTGCATCGTTCTTAATTTTTTTGTTTATTATCCATTTATTTATGACTTCTTTATAATCTTTCATTTCACACCTCGCAACTACACCTTCAGCCGTTAAGGCTTTCACTGTGATTCAACAATAATAGCTCAAGGTCGCCAATCTGCCTTAACGTAGCATAAACAACACTTTACCGGTTAGCAAACCAAGTGCTATAATCGTCCACTTGTTCAAAATTCACCGATTTGGCATCCACGACATCTAGATCACATAGAGGTAAATAGTACTTCTTTCGCCCCAATCGAACCTCGATAATGATTCCGTATAGATCGTCTAACGATGATATTTTCTTCACACTTAGAACGTCGCCGAATTTTAAAGGGCCGCGTTCCTGGTGTTCGGAAACCCGTGCCTCAAAAGGAAATGCCAGTGTTTTCGACAGGTGCGTTTCCCATCTTTGGAACGACTCTAAGTAATCATACTCATCAACATCTCCAAGGATTTTTGCGATCCTTCTATCCTGGTCGTCCAAACTGACAAAGGTCAATTTCTTTTCTACTTCTTTAACGGCGTGATTCCCCTCAAATTCAGTGTCCCTTTTGGGCACCAATTCAACACAACTGATATCCACAACCATTGAAGAAAAATCAAGTCCTGCTTCTTCGATATCCGAAAGGAATGAGTTTGGCATTTTATTCAAAATGGTGTTGTCCCAATCTATATCCACTGACACTTCCCCATCTTCGTTCTCATATATACCGGAAACCCTTCCCTGCCAACCACCGATATTTCGCTCTTCAAAGTCGGGATCAGCTGTCCCCTCCTTAATCCTAACCGATGCTCCTACTGTCAAAATCGCTCCATCACTAGGCAAGAAAGCTCTTTTTAGCTCTTTCACGCTATACACCTCAATAATAGAAATTAACTTAGGCACTGACAATCGCCAATACGGCTACTTCCTACAAATTCCTCTTACAACATTTTACTATAACAGGATTTACCTCCTTTGTGTCGAAAAAGTTAGATGTTCAGTCAAACATTTACAAAGGAGGTAAACCTATGATTTCAAATGCAGCTGCTTATTATCCCCCTGTGTCATATCTGACTTGAGCCCAGGGAGTTTGGCGCGGCCCCCGGTAATACCTCTCCCTCGCCCGAAGCGGGAATACATTGTGACTTTTCTTGCCCCGCGAAGCCAGAGCGCGCCCCAGACGGAACAAACCCCTCCAAATTGATTTACAGTTTATGGATAATGCCAAGTTGAATTAATGATTTTGCAGATACCCAATATGCTCATTTTGTTTACAGACCGCAACCAATGTGCAGCAAACTATTGAAAGTTATATTCCTTGCCGTCACATTTTTTTGTATTAATACCCTCAAGGACAAAGTGCGAGGTATCATCCTTTTGAAAACTTGGAACAGAGAAACAGTTATGTAGTAATAATCCGTGTAAGCCACGCGGAACATTTTTTTCTTCGCCCGTCGGTGAAACAAAAATAACGGTAGGACCGTCTGCTCCACCAATGATACCAATAGACGAGGCCGCGGTAGGGTGAAATCGATCTTCCGTTGGTTCTGTGTATTTGATGTTGCTATTAAACTGTAGGGTATCTCCCTGTGGCAAATCAGGCTCTATTTCATACATCAACTGCGTAGCGTAATAGCTACGGTTTCCTTCCACGCCCATGGCATTTCTACAAACTCTGCATTTTGAAAGTATAATGTATGTGTTATTCCTGTTATGGGATGCCTAAAACAAACCACTTTTTGATTTTCTTTGGCTGACATTTCAAAATGAATATCCAACGGGGAAAACCATTGTACAGAACGGGTAGACAGCTTTATGCTGTTCACTCTGTCAAGCCGCAAGAAACGCAACAACTTTTGAGTTTTGGAGTCTGTTTTAGGGTATGGCACACAAAAGCGTTCACAGGCAAAACAAGCCGTATCCTTTAGAATAGAGGAATATGCATTTCGCACAAGTGTTAGCCCATCGTCCTGCTGTGCCCACGGTATGCTCACAGCGCTGCTGGATGAATAGCCGCTTTCTAATCTTCTCCCGTTTATCCATATTTCTTTTACTTGCATAGCCTGATAGGGGTGTTCCTGCTCTGCACAGCGTCGCTGCAATGGTGTCAATGTTTCCTCAATAGCTTTATAGCTTTCAAAAAACTCACGAAGTTTTGCTTCGTCTAAAAAGGTGATGACATCAAAAACAATACCTTTCGTAAAACGATATACTAACAGGAATACAGCGCTTCGATCCTGCGTATTCATACTGCCAATATATCTTCTGTGGCAATCCGTGTAGTCCTTTGCATTTGCTCCATAGACTGGCGTTATAATGAATTTTCATTTACTTACCTCTGATTTAGCTAATATAAATACTAAGCCATTAGAATAATGTGAAGCATATTTTGTTGCGATCAATATTTAGTTAAGTTAAGCTTCATCTATCATGGGTATGCGAGTCAGCCATCACGATTTGGAACGGCATATATTTAGGACCAGCTATAATTAACGTTGCCAGATGTAGACTGTGCCACTATCCAATATTCGCTGCATGTAGTGCCGGGCGGCGCTCTTTAACCAGCCTCTGGTAAGCGGTACCAGTAAAGAAAAACCGAAAAGGTCTGTTAGTAAGCCCGGGGTGATTAAAAATGCGCCGCCTAACAAGATAAAAACCCCATCAATTAGCTTATTGCCGGGAAGAATCCCCTGTTGAATGTCCTTCTTCATCCGATTGAGCACGTTTAAACCCTGCGATTTTGCCAGCAAGACTCCGACAAACCCGGTAGAAGCCACGATTAGAATGGTTGGCCACATTCCAATCAATCCGCCCAATTTGATTAGAATCCATAATTCCAGCAGGGGAACCAAGGTGAATAATAAGAATAGTTTAATCAACATTAATGTATCTCCCTTCACCATCAGGAGTGATAATCCAGGTAATACTCTATGTAATTCCGGACTTTTTCAGCCGGTTTGTAAATCCCAAAGTGGCCCTCGCAAAGGATATCCGCATTTAAATTGATAAGCTTGCGCATGGAGTCCCGCCATAGTTCCATATTCGATCCCCAGGAGGGGTCAAATGGCCCGTGGATGTCCTGGCCAAATAAAATCCTGGTTCCCCTTTCATCCAGGTAGGGGCTGATTCCCCCCGGTGTGTGGCCGGGAGTATGTAGGCAATGTAAAACCGTGTTACCCACGACAACATCCTGCATATCAACATTTAATAATCTATCCACCGGTACGGGATGGTAATTAACCCGGTAGTACCATGCCGCAGTCAGTTCAGGATTTCCCCCGGAAACTGCGTTGCGTTCCAGTTCGTGGCACACCACCTGCGCTCCCCGCTCCCGAAAATAATGCAAACCCCCTATGTGATCAATATGGCCGTGGGTGACGATGACATACTTCAACAGGGACTTGTCCAGGCCTAGTTTTTCAATGTTCTCTAAAACAGCCCGGGTAGAATAACCCAATCCAGCGTCCACCAGGGCCAGCTCGGTGCCGCCGTCTACAAGGTAAACACAACAATCACGTTCATCCGTTATTTGAGGTCCCCCTATGATATATACGCCTTCAGTAACTCGCTCAGGTTTCATTAAAAAGCCACTCTTTCTTTCATGATGGTTAACCGGGGCATGATTAATTACACGATATAAATTTTGCTACTTATGGATGGGAAATCAAGTAACTATGTAATTTTTATTCGTTTTCATCTCTACCTTCAGTACAAAGCTCATCTAAGTATCCAGCATCAAGAGCCGAGCCCCTATTTTTATATGGAACTGTACGAGGTCTACCCATTTTATAGTATTTGCATGATTTTGGACCATAACAAAAAGTTTCAAATCGATATTTTTTTATATCTTTATCAAAATCCCATTGAATTTCAACATTAGCCATATTTGCCCAAATACATTTAAAGCACTTTGTTTTCCACAGACTTTTACTTAATATTCTAGCCCCTCTTTCCTCATATGTCTGTATGGATGGAGGCATCATTATACATGGTGGCGATATTACCTCAAAATTTTCATTTACTCTATCCAAAAGTTTTAAAGAGCCTGCTCTATAATAATCTGCAAATTCTCTTTCTTCATATTTTTTTGTCCATGCTGTTCCTTCAAGTATATCATCTATCCGAAACAATCCTTTTAACTGCTGTTTTTCAGAAATTGCGACTGTAAACTGTTTTTTGGAGTCACTACTGTGCCCTTCAATAAAAAAATTGTATCCTAAATGATAATGGGTTCGATTATCTGTGAGATATCTCCAAACTCTTGTTCGAGGTTGAATAGATACAATTTTTCCTTGCCAATTCACTTTTGAAGAAGTATTTTCAGAAACAAAATTTATCATTCTCAATCTCAATCCTTTACACTTAACATTTTATAGGTATTATACAAATTACCCTTTAACTGTCAAATGCCTATTATTAGCCTAATATGAATAGCACTAAACTGCTGCGCAGTGGTTTACCAACATTGTTCCTATGCACTTTATACACACTGCCGCAAAATTGTAGCAGTGTTTTCTTTGTATGGTCAAGCCTCTAAAATATTCATAGTGCCGATAAGCGCTGAATCTATCTTTTTAGGTTGAGCTTTTTTGCGGCCTAACTTCGTATAATTGACTTAGAATAATGGGAATTTGAAATTAGCATTAAATGTATTCTAAAATCCCTAAAAATGTTACAAGCAACACAGCTGTTTTTAATGATGCATAATAGTTACTTTTTTGTATCAGTTACCGATATATTCGGTATAGCTCTTTGGTCAACTCTTTAGGACGAGCACGATACCATTGCATTTTGTGTTTATTGTTGTAGCGAAAAAGAATTTCCAATAGAGGCAAGTAGTACTTACCAAAGGTGCTATAGTATAAGTTATTAACCCACTTGAGGTATTTTTCCCAGTTGTACCCGTTACTTATAAATCTTAGTTTAATAACTTCATTTAGATCATAATCAAAGTAATTGTCTGGCATTTTTGCTGACACACCAGGTATAGGCATGTACTCCTGAAGAAATGGAATGAGTCTAAGATTTTTAAGCATAAGGAGTATTTGGTAGTCTTCGCTTAAGGATGTGTTATAGCCAAACATTACAATTACCGTCACTGCACCTTTTCCGAGATCTCTTAAGAATCTCTCTCTGTTTATAAACTCGTCAATAGTTTTTGTATTATTGCAGCTAAAATAGTACATTTTTTTGTTAAATCGAGCATTACGGGAATCAATTTGCTTAATTAGTTGGTAATTATAATCATTAACGTAAGATATATCTAGTGATTGACTAAAATTAACTGAAATATTTTTCTCTATTATTTCAGAAAGAAGCGCTTCAGATTCCGAATAGGAAAGCAAGTTATCATCAAGCAACATAACATTGCTTTGCCTGGCTGGAACGAAATTATCAAAGGTATCTACTCTCCTGATTTTACCTTCCTTTAGTGGAACGAGGCAAAAAGGACATCTTCTATAGCATCCCCGCGTTAAAAAGCCAATCGCGTATTTGTCGTGACCATATAATTGGTAGTCAGGAAAACAGTTTTCTATTTCCGGTAAAAGTCTTTTTTTTAGGTCTATGCCCGAACCACCGATTTCGATGTTTTCTGCATAATACTCTCTTAATTTTTGTATGCACTTTTGAGAATGTTGGTAGCAACTGAAAACTGTACTGGCATAATATTTGTCAGCCTCCAGGTATTTAATACCATGGGTACACCGAGATAGAATAACTTCACAACCCTGGTTTTTATAGTATGAACTAATTTTCATTAGTGCAAGGTTTGGAATTCTGCTGTCTATATCATAAAGAACGATTAGCTGCTTCAATTTACCACCTTATATTCTTCGAGTTCTTATAGACATGATACCTAATATCGTTCCCAAAAACAAACAATAATCCTTCTTAATATAGCTAAATAAATTCACTAGCGTTATGCTATATCTTGGGACGGGTTTGTGCCTTCAGGGATTTTCAACGTCTTCATAGCTATCTTAAAATAAGCACGAAGCTTAAAATGTTTTATTCCCACAGTGATAACATTGAAACACCTTCTGTTGTCTTTCATTTTTATTATGTGAACTAGTCATTTTATCCCTCACTATAAATTTATTAATCCTCAATGAAACTTCCAGTTATAGACATTTACTGTAGTAATAATTGCTTTTAGGTTAACCCCACCCATAGCCGGTAAATTAAGCAAAATAATATCACTTGTTGTTAAAGCCGAATAATTTATCTCTCTGAATATCCATAGTATCTAAGTTTTATTTCCATACTGATAAGGCTTTAGCCAGTAAAAACCATAATCCCTTGTTGCTTTTTTAAAAGCTATATATCTTTTACGACAATATATTAACAATTCCTTCATGTGAAGGTAAAATAATGTACATAATCCAATCCTATATATTGTGTTTCAAAAATAAAAGGGGAAAAAAGAACTGCTTACCAAAGTGGTAGGCAGTTGATTAGCTTGGTAACTCCCCAGAAATACTTTTAGGGAAGTTGTCATCCTGAACTTTTGCGAAGGATCTTACAAGATTCTTCACTTCGTTCAGAGTGACGTAAAGTTCATATATAACTTGATATTTCATGCATAAATGCCCGGAATAGTTTTATGCCGCCAGGTCCACCTGCTGGATGGTACCGGGCGTACCGTCCTCATTTAGGTACACCCCGGTGGTACGTACTTGGCCCTACAGTTCGTTGTCCCCGTTCTTCAGGGCAAACGGAGTGTCTAGGTGCCCCACGAAGATGGCTCCAACACCCTTCTCGCCCAAGGCGAACAACCGCTGACTGCCGTCGTCATCCCGGACCCAGATGCGCAAACGATCAAAAATTTGATCATTCTCATCGAACCACCCGTTGCCGTCACCGTCATGCTGTGCTAGCTCGGCAAAACCATTGCCGGTTGACGGGCCGAAAAGTTCGCTGCCGTCGTTTATGATACCGTCCCCGTTTTTATCCAGGGCCAAAAAACCGCTGTTAGAATTGACAAAGGAAATTTGGTCCGGCATACCATCGGCATCCAGGTCGAATGCAAATTTGGTATCGGTCAATTGAGCGGCATTTCCGTTTAGATTTATAACCAGCGGGTCAACCAACTGTGCATCCCCGGCCCTGATGCTGATGTTGCTCTCTTGGGCGAAGGTTCTGCTCATGGACAACTGCACGGTAAAGTCAATCTCCCTGCCGTCCGCCGTCCGGACAATGCCCGCCGCCCCAAAACTCATGCGCTCTTGTTCATAGTATGATTCCCGTAATTGGTATTCCATCCCCCAACCCAGACGCTGTTGCTCAGGTGCTGCCTGCCCCGAAGTTGCTTGGCCCATATTAACAGAACCATGATTGATCTTAATCTGCACAGGCACTTGAATCTTTATCTTCTTCCCGGTGAGCATTTGCACCATCTCTTGTATCAGGAAAATTTTCTGCTTGTCTTTTTCGCTCAGTTCATAAATTACCTCTTCGTTTTCTGCGCTGCGGACATTACTGTTATCTCGCTCCAGCATAGCCAAGGCCTGTTCGGAAAGTTCCAGCACGTCCCGACCACCAGTTTGCTGTTCCCGCCCTTCAACGCGCGGACCTCCCCGACCCACCCAAAACTGCAGCGATTCTTCCCGGGTGGTTTTTTCGTAATAGCTGTACTGGCTGGCCATGGCTACAGCTGAATTATCTATTTTCATTTTCCGCACCTCTGTTTCTAATAGTCCTCCCTGAAAACCCTGGTCTGCACATTTAATCATATAATCGGCAGCTAAAGGTAAAACTTGACATCAAAAAAACAAAAAGGTGACAAGTTTCGATTTTTCATAATGATGATAGGTTGAACCGCATCCAGAAGGTGCTTGAGGTGCAAATATCAAGTTGGCTTTCGTTTTGGCGACATTGAAATAAAAAACCCAGGCAATTAATCGTACGACACAAGGGAATCCAGGGCTTGTCTCAACTGCTGCAGTATTGCGAAAAGGGGACACCCCTTTTTGCGAAGGAATGTCCCCAAATTAAGGTGCAAAAAAGAACCTGCCCCTTTTTACCTCTTTTACTTGACCACAATGTTGAGCAGTTTACCGGGCACCGGAATTACCTTGACTACCTGCTTGCCGGCAATCAGTTCCTGTACCCGTTCCTGCTGCATTACCAGTTCCTTCATTTCGTCGGGTTTGATGTTAGCAGGCACCAGCATACGTTCCCGTACCTTGCCGTTAATTTGTACCACGATGGTCACTTCATCTTCCTGGATGGCCTCGGGTTCGTAAGCGGGCCAGGGCATGCTGTGCACACTCTCGGCATGACCGGTAACTTCCCACAGTTCCTCGGCTATGTGCGGACCAAATGGCGCCAGCAGCACCACCAGCGTTTCCACGGCTTCTTTCATCACACCCCGATCCCGATCCATCTCAGGCACTTCCCGGTACTGGTATAAAGCGTTAACCAGTTCCATGATGGCGCTGACGGCAGTGTTAAAATTGAACCGGTTGCCCACGTCTTCGGTGACCCGTTTGATGGTCACGTGGGTCACTCGGCGCATTTCTCCGTTTACCCCGGACATCTTGCCGGGGCCGGGCAGCGGTACGCCGGCCAGGGAATCCCCCAGGGGTTCCACCAAACGCCACACGCGGTTTAAAAACCGGTAGCATCCTTCCACCCCCTGAACGCTCCATTCCAGGTCACGTTCCGGAGGTGCAGCGAACAGGATAAACAAACGGGCTGTGTCGGCACCATAAGTGGCTATAATGTCTTCGGGACTGACCACGTTACCCTTGGACTTGCTCATTTTGGTTCCGTCCTTTAACACCATCCCCTGGGTTAAAAGATTAGTGAAAGGCTCCTCGTTGTCCACCAATCCCGCATCAAAAAGCACTTTAGTGAAAAACCGGCTGTATAAAAGGTGCAGGATAGCGTGTTCCACCCCGCCGATATACTGGTCCACCGGCAGCCAGTAGCGCACGCTGGCCGGATCCCAGGCGTTGTCTTCGTCCCGGGGACTGGTATAACGGTAGTAGTACCAGGAGGAGCACATAAAGGTGTCCATGGTGTCGGTTTCCCGCCAGGCCTGTCCGCCACATGTCGGGCAGGTAGCATTGGCAAATGCAGCATGTTCCTCCAGCGGTGAGCGGCCCGTGGGAGTGAAGGCCACGTCCATAGGCAGCATTACCGGTAGATCCTGAACCGGTACCGGTACAGTGCCACACTTTTCGCAATAGACAATGGGAATCGGGGCCCCCCAGTACCGCTGCCGGGAAATCAGCCAGTCCCGCAGCCGGTAATTAATCAGCCCATGGCCCAGCCCCTTTTCATCCAGATAACGAGTCACTGCGGTTATGCCATCCTCGTTGGGCGTGCCGTCAAAATGCCCGGAGTTAACCATCAAGCCCCCACCGTAATATGCTTCGTTCATTTCGTCCGGGTTAAGGGCCACACCCTCGGGCTGGATAACCACCCGAATGGGCAGGTTGTATTTGCGGGCAAACTCAAAGTCCCGCTGGTCATGGGCGGGAACGCCCATCACTGCACCGGTGCCGTAATCCATGAGCACGTAGTTGGCTACCAAAACTGGCACCTTGGCCCCGTTTACCGGGTTGATACAATAAGCGCCGGTAAACAGGCCGATTTTTTCCGTTTCAGTCGCAGTACGGGCCAGTTCGCTCTGGTGGCGCACGCTGGCGGCCAATTTCCTCACGTCCTCTGCCTGGGGTTTGCCCTCAATGAGCTTTTCCACCAGGGGATGCTCAGGGGCCAACACCATGTAGGTGACGCCGAATACGGTATCCGGGCGGGTGGTGAAGACAGTCATGCTTTCATCCATTCCATCGATGGTAAATGTAATTTCGGCACCTTCGCTGCGACCAATCCAGTTATCCTGCATAATTTTTACTTTATCCGGCCATCCCGGCAGCTTTTCCAGGTCATCCAACAGCCGGTCGGCGTAATCGGTAATCTTAAAAAACCATTGTTCCAATTCCCTTCTTTCCACCACGGCTTTACAGCGTTCACATCCGCCGTCCTTAACCTGCTCGTTGGCCAGCACCGTGGCACAGGACGGGCACCAGTTAACCGCCGCTTTTTTCTTGTAAGCCAGGCCCTGGTGGTACAGCTGCAGAAAGAGCCACTGGGTCCACTTATAATAGCCGGGGTGGCAGGTGGCCACTTCACGGTCCCAATCGTAGCTAATGCCCAATTGTTTAAGCTGTTCCCGCATGGTAGCTATATTTTCATAAGTCCACTGGGCCGGGTGCATGGCACCATGCTTGATAGCGGCATTTTCCGCCGGCAGTCCAAAGGCGTCCCAGCCCATGGGGTGCAGCACGTTAAAGCCCTGCATGGTCTTATAGCGGGCCACGACGTCCCCGATGGAGTAGTTGCGCACATGGCCCATGTGCAGTTTACCCGACGGGTAGGGGAACATCTCCAAGCAGTAGTATTTGGGTTTGTCAGCGGCGTCGGGCACGGCATAAATTTTTTGGTCCGCCCACCTGGTCTGCCATTTGGGCTCAATGGTTTTAAAATCGTAGCGTTCTTTCATTTTTTCCTCCTATGCGCCTTTAACTATTAAACTACATGATTATTCCCTTTACTCAGTAATCCCCATTGATGAGATATACATTTTTAATAAACAATTGCGCACCGCGGGGGAGAGCTGTCATCTAAGAGCGTTAGCGAAGGATCTGGTTTTAAGATTCTTCGCTGCGCTCAGAATGACAGGCTTAAAAGGTTCTTAAGTTCTTGCATTCATAGCAATGACACGACGCTGTACCACTTACTGAGTTAACGGTATAACCATGTTAAACTATAGTTTGTACATTTTATTGGCGTTAGAGCTAATCCAAAACACAAAAGCCCCCCGCCCCTGCTAGGGACGGAAGGTTTTTCCGCGATACCACCCTAATTGAAAAAGTCTGTCTAATGAAGCTGGTAGGACGCGCACCCTTTTTAGCGCCACAGCCCCGGGACCTTAACCACTTGATGAGGTAACGGTTCATACCGTCCCGGCACGTCAACCCGGGCAACTTCGGGGCGAGTTCACCCGTACCGGTCACCGCCTCGCACCACCCGGCGGCTCTCTGCCACACATTTGCGGGTTACTGCTCCCCATCATAGTCTTTGCTCGTTTAACTGCACTAAATTATATAATATGGTAAAGTTAATGTCAACGCACCAGGCACGTAGTTTTACATGCTTTGCGGGTATTCAACAACCTCTGCATCACCCCACAGGTGTTCCAGGTTATAAAAACGGCGTTCTTCCTCCTGGAAGATGTGCGTTACCACCGCCCCAAAATCAAGCAGTATCCAGCGCCCCGCCCTAAAACCTTCCTTGCGCGCCCTGCCAAGGCCCTGCTGCACCATACTTTCCTCTATTGCGTCGGCAATGGCCCGAGCATGCACGGGTGACCGGCTGCTGCAAATAACAAAGTAGTCGGCCACAATGGAAACTCCGCCAATGTTCAGCACGGTAATAGCGGCTGCCTTTTTTGCCTCTGCCGCCTCAACGGTCACCTGTACCATAACCTGCGGGTTAATTGTCAAAAAGTGATACCCCCTGATTTTTATTTTTTGGTATTCAGAAATGAAAATAAACCATTCTTTCATTCTGACTACTAACTGCTGACTCCTTTTTTTATTGTTATTCGCCTATCCGGACAAAGTTCCTTCCGGACAATTAAATTTTCCGGTTCGGCTTGTCAAAAATTAACCGATTACGAGCCGCAATCATCCGTGGATGCACTTGGTCGCCCAACCGCAGTGCATAGCTGACAGACAAGTCATAGCAGTTCAATAGTGCCTGGTCAATATCCCGTTCGGCTAGGGCGCGTAATTTATCAACGTTTTGGAAATACCGCCCGGGTTCAACTTTGTCGGCTACAAATAGCACTTTATCTAATAGTGTCATGTGTTCGTCGCCCAGTGTATGTACGGCTATGGCCTGAAGCACCACTTCATCTTGGACCCCGAAATCCCGCCGGGCCAACTGGGCTCCCACCGGTGCGTGCAGCAGCACCGGCAGGGCCAGATCCACTTCATGCATTGGCAGATCAAATTCTTGGGCCATTAACAGCAAGGTGTCCCCGGGTACACCCCTGGCGCAATCATGCATTAGACCCGCTAAAGCAGCCCGCTCCACATCCGCCCCGTGTATCGCAGCTAATTGTACGGCGGTGTTCATAACTCCCAGTGAATGCTCATATCTTTTATGATTAAGCATACCCTTTAAACGTTCCTTGTAAAAATCCAGCTTCAAATTCTCCCTCTCCTGTTTAAATGCAAGAAGAAAACCTCCTGTATAGAGGAGGTTTACACGCAAATATTTTAATCCCTGACCTGAGCTTCATTGACGGTAATAACCCTGCCGTCAAGCTCAGTCCCGTTCATTCCTTCAATCATTCCGTCAGCATCTTCGTCTTTAACCTCTACAAAACCGAAACCGCGGGAGCGCCCCGTCTGCCTGTCAGTAATAATGCGGCTGTCCAGGACTTCGCCGAATCTGGAAAACGCACCGGCCAAATCTTCGGCATTAGTTCCCCACGGCAGATTGCCCACGTAAAGTGTACGTGCCATTAGATCACCTCTTTTCCATAGTTGGGACAAGCCTCTAATGGGGGACATTCCTGCACCATTTCATTATTGGGCGGGGTGTCCCTTTCTTATTCCCTTTCCTTTAGAAGGTGTATCCCCTTTTCTTGATATTGTTTAGTAATTTGTCAGTATTATTTGCAAAAGCAAAACGCCTATGCAAACAACACCAACATATAATAATTACCAACGTAATCTTGAATCTTTACCACGCCGGCATCTTCAAGAAACAACACCAACATATAATAATTACCAACCCGTTGGATTTATAGCGGTTGTCCGAAAATTCCGTACGGGCTTTAAGCTGCCGCCTTGAACACTTATTGGTGACTTTTCGATCACTCACTTATATAGTCCATGCCGGTAAAGGTATTCTTCCGCTGCTTCGGGCAAAAGGTACTTGATGGGCCTGCCCTGCTGCACCCGCAGCCTGATATCCGTGGATGATATGGCCAAAGCGGGCACTTCCAGAGTCTTAATCCTGGCAGAATAAGCCGGATGCAGTTTAATCAGCCTCTCCCCCAGACTCTCCAATCTAAAACCCGGCCGGGTGGCAGCAACAAAACAGCATTTTTGCAATAATTCTTCAACCTTTTTCCAGGTTAATATTTCCAATACTGCGTCGGCGCCGGTAATAAAATAAATCTCCCAACCGTCATATTCTTCCCGAATTAAGTCCACAGTATCAATGGCGTATGATAGACCATGCCGATTGATTTCCACGTCTGAGACAGTAAAATGAGGGTTTGAGCCAACGGCCAGCCTGGTCATTTCCAGGCGATGGGAAGGATGGGATACATTTTTTTTGCTTTTATGCGGCGGTATGCCGGCCGGGATAAAGATCACTTGGTCCATATTAAATTGGAAACGGGCTTCCTCAGCTGTTACCAAATGGCCATGGTGAATAGGATCAAAAGTCCCGCCCATAAGGCCGATTTTCTTATGCTTTGCTTGGTTGGCAGTTTTATCCATTTATTGACCCCATTTGATGCTAGATTCAAGTCGGGGACCACGGTTTATTCTAAGGCCAGATTGTCGCGGTGGATGACTTCGTCGTAATCTTTGTGGCCAAGTATATCGGCTATCTCGCCGGTTTTGCAGCCTTTTATTTTATCCACATCGACAGCGCAGTAGTTCACAATGCCCCGGGCGATTTCTTTGCCGTTGGCGTCAACAATGCTAACAGTGTTGCCCACATCAAAACCGCCGTTGACAGCCGTTACTCCGGAGGGGAGCAGACTTTTTCCGCCCTTTTGCAATGCCCGGACCGCACCCCCGTCAACGTGGATTCGCCCACATACCGTGGCCCCGTAAGCAATCCATTTCTTTTTCTGCACCAGCCTGACCGAAGGCCAAAACGAGGTGCCCAGTGGTTCCCCGGCCACGATCCGGCGGACCACGTCATTTTCTGAAGTCCGGGCTATAACTGTTACCAATCCCGAGTGCATGGCAATCCGGGCAGCCTGAATTTTGGTCACCATTCCTCCGGTGCCCACCTTGGAGCCGGCGCCTTTCGCCAGGGATTCAATGTCCTCGTTTATTTCATATATTTCACCCAGCACGCTGGAACCCGGTATGCCAGGCTCGCCGTCGTACAATCCATCTACATCGGACAGCAGAATTAATAGCTCAGCGTCCACCAGACCGGCCACCATGGCGGCCAAGTTGTCATTGTCACCCAGTTTGATTTCTTCCACTGCCACGGTATCATTCTCGTTAATTACCGGAACAATATTGAAATTAAGCAGGGCCTGCAAAGTATTGCGGGCGTTAAGGAAGCGGCGGCGGTCGGCAAAATCCTCCCGGGTTAGCAGCACCTGCCCCACTACAACACCATATTCGGCAAAAAATTTTTCGTACATGTGTAAAAGCATGCCCTGACCAATGGCGGCGGCGGCCTGCTTTTCAGGCATGGTACGCCGTTTTTTATCCAAACCCAGTTTGCCCAGACCTGCACCCACAGCGCCCGAAGTGACCAACAGTACATCCAGGCCACGGTTGTGCAGGTCTGCCATTTGACGCACCAGTTTCTCTATTTGTTCAATGTTCAGCTTACCAGTGGCATAGGTGAGCGAACTGGAGCCCACCTTGATCACCAGCCGCTTGATGGGGCTGAATTTCCTCAATTGGGGACATTCCTCCTTTTCCTTGTTTTGAGGTGTGTCCCCTTTCCTTATATCCATAAATCCTCACCATCAGTCCACAAATTCGAATGCAAATTCCCCAATACGGACCATATCCCCGTTTTTAGCTCCCTGGTGCCGCAAGGCCTGTTCCAGGCCCATAACCTGCATAATACGCTGCAGACGGTCCACCGCCTCTTCATTGTCCAGGTTGGTCATAGCCACATGCTTTTCAATCTCGCGACCCGTCACCACCAGTTCACCGTCTACGCGGCGAATGGTAAACCTGGGCACAACCCGGTGTACTATTTCAGGCTCTTCTTCAGTGGCAATTATTTCCGGTAATTCCTGAAATAATTGATGGACCCGGTTGATAAGTTCCTTAACTCCCGTTCCCGCCACCGCCGAAATGGGAAAAATCTCATATTCCGCACTAAATTCATCGCGCAACCGGTCCAGGTGTTCATTACTGTCCGGCAGGTCTATTTTATTGGCGGCAATCACCTGCGGGCGGCCGGCCAGCACTTCGTTATAGAGCTTAAGTTCCCGGTTGATGACCCTGAAGTCTTCCACTGGGTCACGCCCTTCGGTACCGGCGGTGTCCAGCACATGGATCAGTACCCTGGTCCGCTCCACATGACGCAAAAATTCATGACCAAGGCCGGCGCCGGTGTGGGCACCCTCAATTAGCCCTGGTATATCGGCCATAACGAAGCTTTGCCCCTCGCCCATACTGACCACACCCAGGTTGGGTACCAGGGTGGTAAAAGGATAATCGGCGATTTTAGGCTTGGCCGCTGATACCCGGGCTATTAGTGTGGATTTGCCGGCATTAGGAAAACCTACCAGACCCACGTCAGCCAGCAGTTTTAGCTCCAGCAACACCCAGCGCTCTTGGCCGGGTTCGCCCTTTTCCGCCATAGTGGGAGCCTTGTTATGGGCACTGGCAAAACGGGAGTTACCCCTGCCACCGCGCCCACCGCCGGCCACAATAACATCCTGGCCGTCGGTTGTAATATCCCCCAGCAATTGGCCTGTTTCTTCATCGCGGATAATTGTGCCCGGAGGCACCCTGATTACCAGGTCATCCGCAGACCGGCCATGCATATTTTTACCCCGGCCGTGCTGTCCCCGATCCGCTTTATAATGGCGCCGGTAACGAAAATCCACCAAGGTGCGCAAACCCTCATCACCCCGGAAAATCACATCGCCGCCCCTGCCGCCGTCACCGCCCCAGGGGCCTCCTTCGGGCACATATTTCTCCCGCCTGAAGGCAACGCAGCCATTGCCGCCGTCACCACCGCGGACGTAAATTTTGGCACTGTCATAAAACATTATCTATTCACCTACATTGTTAAATTATATCTGCATTTATAACCAGATACCAGTATTATATATCCCCGCATCTATTATACCTAGTATAACAAGAAAAGCGCGCACTAAATCAATACTAAATGCACGCCTTTTTCTTATTTATTTATTAATCCAACACCTATAACCCTGGAACCATCAGATTGTAATCGCAGCTGCTAAATAAACAGCAATCTCGGTTTCACCCTCTACTTTAGACTGTTTAACAGAACCACCATATAATGACAATAGCAAGTCAATATCATGCAGTGCCCCATCATTACCAGGCCTATTTTTAGTACCAACCGGTGTTTTAAACCGCACCTTGAACAGATACCCCATGTCTGCAGCGTAAATAACCACATTCATTTCGCGGTCTTTGTTCTCCGGCGGGGCCAAGCACTCGACGCCGTAAAGCAGTACCGCCTCCAGAGCCTGTCCCAGCTTTTCAGCCGGAATAGTGCATCCACCCAGATCCGTTTCGATCTCGTACTCCACGTCTACACCGCGCTCCGCCGCATGGTAATGCGCAAGCATTATCGCCGCCGCCGCTTCGGGCAGCTTCAGGTGCACAACCCTGCTTAAACGGGTGATTTCCCTGGCTGCATTATTTATGTATTCCCGGGCCTGTTCCCCCCGGCCCATCTGCAACAGCCCGGAGATTACCTGGAAGTGATTAAGAAAATCATGCCGCTGCAGAGAAAATAGCTCCATTATCCTGGCCGTGTCCCCCATTTTTTTCTCCTTATATGTGTTAGTTATACTTAAATTCCTCGCTACTTGCCAATCTAATGACTTTTTCAATACTCTCGAATATAGGACAATTCAAGTTGTTACTGGTATGTTTTAGCTAATATTTTTGTAATATTTTCTGCCACAAAGATATTGTTCTATAAATGTTTACATTTTCCTTTTTATAAATATAAAAAACAAAAAGGGGACAGGCATCTTTTTTCAAAAACCGAAAAAAGCAGCCTGTCCCCTTTTTGGTATACTTTCCTTAACAATAAAAAATGAGACGAACACCAAAATGGTGTCGTCTCTTTTAATAGCTTAATTTAAGTTTAACCAGCTAACATTCGGCATTGGCGGCAATATAAATATTTGTTTAAACCACTGCGCTTTCCGCTTCCATAATGCTAACAATTTTTTTATCTTTACCTTTGCTCTGGAAGGTAACAACGCCATCAATCTTGGCAAACAATGTATCATCTCCACCGCGGCCAACATTGCGACCCGGATGGATGCGGGTGCCCCGCTGCCGAACTAGAATGCTGCCGGCTAATACAAACTGGCCGTCACCACGTTTAACTCCCAACATCTTGGGATTGGAATCGCGACCGTTACGGGAACTGCCTACACCTTTCTTATGTGCCAACTAAACTCACCTCCACAATTGGTGTAAAATATTAAACTAAATTCTCAGTATTCGTTGGGACATTACTCCGCAAGAGGTGTGTCCCCTTTGCTTAAACGGAGGGGTGTCCCCATTCCATTAACCTCTATTTTTTCCACCACGACTTTGGTAAATGGCTGGCGGTGGCCCTTTTTGCGCCGATAATTTTTCTTGGCCTTGTACTTATAAACGATAATCTTTTTATCTTTGCCGTGTTTCTCTACCTTGAATAAAACCTTGGCACCCTCTATCAGCGGAGTACCTACCTGCAATTGGCCTTCATTTTCCAAAGCCAGCACCCGGTCCACGGTATAGGTTTCACCAACATCAGCGGGCAGCTTTTCAATGAACAGTGTGTCTCCCTCGTTCACGCGGTATTGTTTACCGCCGGTTTCAATAATAGCGTACAATAGTTAACCCCCTTTTTCTAAAGGACTCGCCGGAACCAGGTAGGGCGTAAAACCCTTTAATACAGGTTCAGTGCTCTAAAAACTTGTCGGAACCCGTTCCGAGCGGTACTTGCCTACAATAAAACATTTTATCATAACCTGGCGTCTTGTCAAGACTTGGTGCGTTGCAAGTTGTTTTCTCCATATTTTATACAGTTTGTGCTCTCTAAGAAAAGTAGTGGTAGGCTTTGATGCCGGGTGTTGCAAGTTGAAAGCTGCAAACTGCGCAACTTTCAACTTGCAACACCCGGCATCTATCAACTAACAACACCTGGCACCGTTTTTCTAAGCCTTGAGCAGCTTGGCCTTGGCGTAAGTACGGTATACTTTGTTTACCTCAATGGCTACTGTGTTACCCACCAGTGAGCCGGCACCTTCAATATCCAGTATGAAACCGTTCACCCGGGCGATGCCATCGTTAGTGTTGTTTGCATGCGGCTCTTCCACTCTGACATCCAGTATCTGACCGGGCTTGACGGGCAGTACATGGGCATTGATATCGGACTGGTCGTACAGAGGACGCATGGCCACCTCTTCAATATGGTGCTCGGCAGTGCCCCTGATGTATAGGTTTTTACCGGTCCGACTCTCCAGTTCCCGCAGGTTGGCGCCGCCGCTGCCGATTAATCTGGCGGCCACCAGCGGGTTAGCTTCCACTAGAATAGTCTCAGCGCCAGTTTGCCTGGACAGTTGGTAG
The DNA here is from genome assembly GCA_016841675.1 of Desulfotomaculum sp. Lineage (GTDB taxonomy): Bacteria > Bacillota > Desulfotomaculia > Desulfotomaculales > Desulfallaceae > BRH-c8a. The sequence continues at coordinate 29,804 of JAENYQ010000010.1, read as the reverse complement.
ATCTGCTGTTTAATGTTAATACCCACCGTTTCCTCGGAGAGCACCTTTCCCCGGCCCTCACAGTACGGACAGGCTTTTTGCAACACCTCGGCCAGGCTGGGACGAACCTTTTTCCTGGTCATCTCTACCAGACCCAGTTGGGTGATCCCCAGAATATTAATTTTGGTTTTGTCCTTGCGTATCTCTTCATCCAACACATCCAAAACCTGCCGGCGGTGCTCCTCTAGGGTCATATCAATAAAGTCAATTATTATAATGCCTCCGATATTGCGCAAACGCAACTGGCGGGCGATTTCCACCGCCGCCTCCAGATTGGTTTTCAGGACAGTATCCTCCAGGTTTGTGCTGCCCACATACTTGCCGGTGTTCACGTCAATAGCATTTAAGGCCTCGGCCTGATCGATGACGATATAACCGCCGCATCGCAACCATACCTTGCGTTTAAGGGCCTTTTCCAGTTCGGCTTCGATATGGTGATCTTCAAAAATATTGTCCCGCTCTTCAAGAAATACTTTAACCTTCAGAGACGGTCCCACGATATCCAATAAATCTAATATTTTTTCGTATTCGTACCGGGAGTCAATGGTGAGCCGGTCCACATCGGAAGTAAAAGTGTCCCGCAGTATGCGCTGTACCAATTCCAGGTCGCGGTGCAGCAGGTTTGGCACCGACCCGTGGCTGGAGCGGTTCATAATCTTACGCCACAGGTTAGTAAGCATATTAACGTCAACGGCCAGTTCTTCCTCAGCCACCCTTTCGGCCACAGTACGTACAATTACGCCCATGCCGCGGGGCTTGGTCCGCGACGCCATATCCCTGAGTCGGTCTCTTTCATGTTCATCTTCAATACGTCTGGAGATGCCGATATAATCTACGGTAGGCATTAGCACCAGGTAACGCCCCGGTAAAGTAATATGGGTGGTCACCCGGGCCCCCTTGGTGCCGATGGGCTCTTTAACGATCTGTACAATCAGATCTTGTCCCTGCTTAAGTATATCGCAGATATTTGCACCCACGGCCGCACCCTGCCCGTGCCCCGGCTCTGCATTGCGGTCGGGGATGGCATCCTCAATATAAAGGAACGAGTTTTTTTCCAGACCTATATCCACAAAGGCGGCCTGCATGCCGGGCAGCACGTTTTCTACCCGGCCCTTGTAAATATTACCCACCAGCCTCTGATTAGGCGAGCGTTCAATATTCATCTCCACCGGGATACGGTTCTCCAGTACGGCGACTCTAGTTTCTTCTTCGCCTACATTAATCAATATTTCTTTAAACATATTATCATCTGCCTTGGTCAATAAGCTTTTATTTTAAATATTTAAACTTCTAATTATGATTATAACCCTTATCCTGGCTGTTGGTAAAATTTTTTCTGCATTAATAAGCTTTTTTTTCCAGTTGCCATTTTTTAAGCCATTAATTAAGCTATTTTTTTTTGACCAGGAACAACCCGGTCCTGGTTATCTCCAGGTCAGCGGAATCAATTTCTATGCCAGCGTGTTCCAACAGCGCCGTTACCGCCTCGGCGGGCCGAACATTCATCACACTGCCGGTTTTTAATTCCATACGCAGGCCAAGGCCGTCGTCACCAGGCAATGCTTCTATTTTTATGATGCCGGGCCTGATGTCCCGAACTTTTTCCTTACCGTCCTTACCACGCCGCCGGACTTCCACACACTCCCGAGCCAGAAATTCTTCTATAGCAGCATCGGGCAGCGGGACCGGTAAATCTTCCCCGTCCAGTTGCACAATGTAAGCCGCCTGATCCAGAGCAGCCATCAACGCTGGATTGGTACTGCTAATTTCAGCCACTTCCCACACCTTTAATCCGGGCGGCAGGACAGCATTAAGACTTTCGGCCATCTGGTCGGGTTCCACAGGCCTGGTCATTTCAACCTCGGCCAGTTCGGCCAGACCCTCGGTACCCACGGGAAGCGGTGCCGCAATGCTCAACTTGAGATGAGGGTTAAAACCCTCTGAAAAGGCCACCGGCAGGTGGGCCCGACGCATACTCCGTTCCAGTTCCCGCATCAAGTCCAGATGAGCAGTATAACGGGCCGGTCCCTTTTTACTGTAGCGAATCATGTAACGGTGCAATCGTTTCACCCCCTGCCAGTCTCGGTTTAACCTCCAGGGTGGGGCACAGCCCGCAGCCCGGGCAATTGCCGGCACGGCAGTCCGGAGTGATCTCCCCATCCAGGGCACGGCGGTGTTCACGCTCCAGATATTTTTTGCTCATTCCGGCCCCGATATGATCCCAGGGCATAATTTCGCCATACTCAAAACGGCGGTGGGCGTAACCTACCGGATCAATACCGGTTGCCTCAAAAGCTTTCATCCAGCGTCCGAAATCGAAAAATTCCGACCAGCCGTCAAAGCGACTGCCTGCCCGCCAGGCAGCTTCCAGAACAGCAGCTAACCTTCTATCACCGCGGGAAAAAACAGCCTCCAGAAAACTGCCTTCCGGGTCGTGATAGTTGAAAACCAGCCCCCGGCCACGCATACGCTGCTTTAGAAAGGCCTGCTTACGCTTAAGTTCATCCATATTATCCTGGGGTTCCCATTGAAACGGCGTGTGTGATTTAGGCACGAAGGATGATACGCTTACGGTCACCTTAATTCGCCCCGGGGAACGAGATAGACTGCGTCCCTTATCCAAGACCCGGCGGGCCAGGTCGGCAATTCCCTCCAGGTCGACGTCAGTCTCAGTGGGCAGCCCAATCATAAAGTACAGTTTTACGGCCTGCCAGCCGCCGGCAAATGCAGCGCTCACCGCTTCCATCAGATTATTCTCGGTGACGCCCTTGTTAATCACGTCTCGCAGTCTCTGGGTTCCCGCCTCCGGAGCGAAAGTAAGACTGGAGCGGCGCACTTTTTGTACCTCTTTGGCCAGATCCACCGAAAAAGCGTCTACCCTGAGTGAAGGAAGTGATATGTTCACACCCGCTTCAGTGTGACTCCCGGTGAGCTCACTGATCAGGGACTTAATTTGGGAGTAATCCGAAGTACTGAGCGAAGAAAGGGAAATCTCATTCCAGCCGGTGTTGTGGATTATTTCTTCAGCCTGGCGGACCAGGGTTTGGGGCTCTTTTTCACGTACCGGCCGGTAAATTACACCGGCCTGGCAGAACCGGCAGCCGCGGGTACAGCCTCGCTGCACTTCAAGCATGGCGCGGTTATGCACCGCTTCGATGACGGGCACCAGCGGCCGAGTGGGGAATACCGCCTCGCTCAGGTCAGTCACAACTCTTTTATTGACCACCGCAGGCGCTTCGGCAACAGCAGGCTTTACCGCTTCCAGTTTTCCCCTATCATTATACTCCACCCGGTACAACGAAGGCACGTAAAAACCACTAATTCCGGCCATCCTGAGCAGTAATTGCCGACGGTCCTCGCCCCGGCGCTGCGATTCCAGGTAGGTGTCCAGCAGGTCGTTTACCGCATCTTCCCCCTCGCCGATAATAAAAACATCAATAAAATCAGCCAAAGGTTCTGGATTAAAGGCACAGGGACCGCCGGCCACAACCAGCGGATACACGTCGGCGGCCCGGTCATCCCGCCGCACCGGGATCCCGGCCAGATCCAGCATGTTTAGTATGTTGGTGAAACTCAACTCATATTGTAATGTGAAGCCTAAAATATCAAAATCGCGGAGTGGTCGCCGGGATTCCAGGCTGAATAACGGCAATCCCGTTTCACGCATCTGCTTCTCCATGTCCGCCCAGGGAGCAAAAACCCGTTCCAATAAAGCATCATCACGGCTGTTCACCGCGTGGTAAATAATTTGTAAACCCAGGTGGCTCATACCCACCTCATAAACATCGGGAAACGCAAAAGCCATCTTCACGTCGGTATTTGGCCAGTCCTTGTACACCGCGTTCCATTCCCCACCTGTGTACCGACCCGGTTTCTGTACCCGTCGCAAAGTTTTTTCCAGCCGTTTGTCCATGGTTTATCCTCCATATTTTTGCTTCCCATGATAAATACCATTAATCGCCGGAAAAAGCAAGTCTGAGTATTATCTTAAGTAGTCAGAATTCAGAATTCAGGAGTCAGAATTCAGATTTATATCAAAATAAAAATGTCCGGGAATATGTCCCCCATAACTGACTACTTCTTTCTAAAAATATTACATGACATTAACTCAGTAATTGGTACAGCGTCGTGTCATTGCTATGAATACAAGAATTGAAGAACCTTTTAAGCCTGTCATTGCTATGAATACAACGAATCTGTCATTCTGAGCGCAGCGAAGAATCTTAAAACCAGATCCTTCGCTGCGCTCAGGATGACAAGCTTAATTTGAACAGAGTGAATAATTTTGTCAAGTTAAATAACAACCATTAAATTTGTATTATTATTGTGGTGCGGATACGCATGGTAATTCTGAACGAAGTGAAGAATTTAGCTCCTTCGCTAACGCTCCTAGATGACAGTTCTCCCCCCGCTGTTACCCGTCCAATAAATCCCCTACCCTGGTGCTTGCGCCACTTTGCAGCAATGCATCGATCACCGCGGTTTCGGTTACCGTACCAAGATAGCGGTGCCGACTGTCCAGCACAGTCACCAGATGGTACCGTCGGGGTACGAAAGGTCGCACCAGCATCCCCAACGGTATATTTTCAACTGCCGCCAACTGCTTTACAGGCAGTACGCCCTCCCGGTTAAGTTCTTCATTCTTAAACCTGAGCATACGCAAAAAAAGGTGTGGTGATTCCTGCCGCTCCCGGGTGGCAGCGTAAAACAGGAATAGGGCGGTAACCGGGATATCCAGCCCGCAATACCCTGCCCATATCCCCGCCGCACCGGCAAACATAACCACAAGGGCAATTAACTGCCCCAGTCCGGCGGCTTTATATGCAGCCTTGGCAATGCCGTCCCGCTGGGCGCGTAGAGCCCTGTAAATATGCCCCCCATCCAGGGGTAACCCGGGCAGCAGATTAAAAACAGCCACCAGCAGGTTGCACTGTAAAAAAAACGGACCCAGCCCTTCGTGCCAGATCCCGTAATTTTTTAAAGCCACACCCAGGGAGAAAAGCGCCAGGTTGCTGGCCGGCCCGGCAGCGGCTACGTATATCTCCCGCACCGGGTGCACCGAAAGTTCGACACCCGTCCGGGCCACTCCCCCGAAGGGCAATAGCTCCACCTCTTCAACTGGCACCCCAAGTCGTTTGGCCACCAGTGCATGGGATGTTTCATGCACCAGCACCACACCGAAAGCAATCAACCCCCGGTCCAGGACACCGGCAACAAAGAACAGACCAAGCAAAGCAAGAAAAAAAGGATTCAGCGAATACTCAATGCCCCAAAAACGCCCCAATCGCATCGCGTCACCCCCGTCAATTACCCTTAATGCTTAATCGTTCCAAGGGGTCAACCAGCTTGCCGTCCTCCCGTACTTCAAAGTGCAAGCCCCCACCAGGCACCTCACCGTCACCCACCACTGCCATTACTTGCCCGGCCCGAACATCCTGCCCTTCCTCAACGGTTATGTCCGTTACCCCTCCGTAAAGGGTGTAATTGCCTTCACCATGACTGATCAAAATATAGCGGCCAAGCACTGTGTCTTCGGATACTTTCTCCACCCGGCCGTCTTTGGCGGCAGCCACCGCTTCGCCTGGCGGTGCGCTGATGTCAATCCCGGAATGGAACCTTTCCAGGCCGTCCACAGGTGATTGCACCCAGCCGTATTGCTGCACCACCTGGCCGGAAACGGGAACACTCAAACCATCATTAGTCAACCCCGGCCCGGCTACGGGTTCTAATCCGGTACCCGGCGTACCGTGCAACACAGGGTTGTCCCAGTTAACCATCTGGGCAGCCAGTTGAACGGACTTGTCCAGCAGCGGTTGGAAATTCCATTCGGCAGTTAAGAGATAACGCAGATTATCCCGTACCTGATCACCTACCGGATGGGGCACTTGGCGAGCCACCAGTAAAACAGCCAGGACCACCAGCACTGCTGAGATTCTAAAAAACCTGTTCCGGCCGCCCCGCTGCCTGTAAGAAGGTGTTTTCCCCTGTCCGGCAGCGGTCTGGTAGTAATTAGTCCAATCATCACTATACTTTTTTTTCCCGGCCCCCAAACGAGGCAACTTGTCCCACTTAAACACGGCAATCCCCCCATAAGTATTCATAGCTGTGTAATCAATATATATGGAGGTAGTTGTTAAAATATTACAATTATATAATTATGGGGTCAGGCTCTTAACTTATTAACTTATTGGCGAAGTTCAGCCAATAAGTTAATAAGTTAAGAGCCTGACCCCTTTCTACCTTTTTAAAAAATTATCTTTTGTCTGCGCAGATGGACGTTTAGCAATATGCCGATGGCCATCATATTGGTGATCATACTGCTGCCCCCGTAGCTGAACAGCGGCAGCGGCAGACCGGTAATGGGCATAATAGAGACGGTCATGCCGATGTTAACCAGGATGTGAAAAGTAATCATACCGGTTACCCCGGTGGCCAGCAGAGAACCGTAAGTATCCTTGGCTTCGGCGGCAATACGGATGGCCCGGTAGAGGAACACTCCGTACAGTGTTAGAAGCACCAAGGCACCCAAAAAGCCAAGCTCTTCCGCCAGCACAGAAAAGATAAAATCGGTGTGTCTGATGGGCAAAAACTCCAAAAAACTCTGCGTGCCGCATAACAGCCCTTTGCCCCAAAAACCGCTGGACCCGATGGCAATCTGGGACTGGATGACGTGATAACCCGCTCCCTGAATGTCTGACCAGGGGTCGATAAAAATAATCAACCGCTTGAGCTGGTACTCATGCAGCGGCATCCAGGTGCCGAACTTCAAATGTGACCACACCAAACCCACTGCAGCAGCCAGGCCGGCGGTAAAAATGCCCACCACCAGGGGCGTCCGTGAACTGGCCATGAATAGCATACTGAACAAAACCGCTACAAACACCAGCGATGTACCCAGGTCGGGCTGCGCCATAATCAAAAGCAATGGCACACCCACAAAGACAAAACAGGGCACCAGTTCCTTAAAATTTCTCAGACGTCCTTCTCGGTTGGCCAAGAAATCAGCCATGGTAATGATAATAATAATTTTGGCAAATTCAGAAGGCTGGAACACAAATGGCCCAATGTTAATCCAGCGCTCCGCACCCATGGCGGTGTGCCCCAGGACCAGCACTGCACCAAGCATGCCCAGGTTAATTACGTACAAGTGTTTGGTGTAGTTGCGCCAGTCTTCATAAGGTATATATATTACTGCGGCAGCCGCCGCAATACCCAACAGGAACCAGGTAAACTGTTTGTTTAAATATTCCTTTTTCATCCATAACAAACGCTGCAGTACATTAGAATTCTGCAGCTTGTCCATATCCAGCCCCAATTGTTTCAGCCAGCTGAAATCGGTGCTGGCGCTGCCCACGATAACCAGCCCGAACATCACAATGATTAGAGTGGTTCCAATCAAGGTCAGGTCGAGGCTCTTCACCAGGCGCCTAGTGCCCAAAATAATCACCGCCCGCGAGTCCAACAAAATAATGAAAGACTTTTTTTAGTTGCAAATTTGTTACTGTTTAGGCAGTTAGAAAAGTTTAATTGTCATTCTAAACAAAGTAAAGAATCCTTAAAAGATAAGATCCTTCGCTAACGCTCAGGATGACAATCCCTAAAGTCTATTTTCAGGACAGTTACACAAAGTTAATTATATATCAGAATCAGACACAAAAAAAGCCGGTAAAATAAAGCTACCGGCCCAATTGCCTGAACGCCTCCGGCGATCAGGCGCTCTCGGTTTGGAACTTTCTCTTCATTTTCTTGACCGGAATGTTAGCCACCAGAGCCACCTGGTTTTCCGAGCTATCCAAGGAAACCTCCAGGCCATCCTTGTCTATTTCCATGTAATTGGAAATAACATTGATTAAATCGGCCTTTAACGACTCCAAAAGTTCCGGCGAAACACCAGCCCGGTCATGGACAAGCACTAGGCGCAACCGTTCCTTGGCCACGTTTTTGCTGGACGAGCTTTCCCGGCCGAAAATCCGGTTGATAAAATCCAGCACCGCGCATCCCCCCTTGGTTTCACTTCAGTCCGATAATACGGCGTATTTTGTCAAACAACCCGCTGTCTTCCAGGTTCATCATGGGCACATCTTCGCCTCTAATTCGGCGTACTATGTTGCGGTAAGCCTGGCCGGATTTCGAATTGTTATTAAGCACCACCATCTCGCCGCGATTAGTGCTTACCACGACCAGCTCATCCTCGGGAACCACACCCAAAAGGTCTATCGCCAGGATCTCAATAATATCATCAATACTCATCATGTCCCCGTGCTTGACCATCTGGTGCCGCATCCGGTTCACAATTAACTTAGGCTCACGCAGGTCTTCTTTTTCCAAAAGACCGATAATCCGGTCGGCGTCACGCACCGCTGATACTTCGGGAGTGGTTACCACCACCGCCTGGTCGGCACCGGCAATGGCGTTGCGAAACCCCTGTTCAATACCTGCCGGGCAGTCAATAAGCACGTAGTCAAAGTCATCTTTAATTTCACTACACAGAGCTTCCATTTGAGCCGGGTTTACTGCGGTCTTGTCCTTGGTCTGGGCGGCAGGCATCAAAAACAGGTTATCAAAACGTTTGTCCTTGATTAGCGCTTTCCTGAAAGAGCAGTTGCCGCTGGTTACATCCACCAGGTCGTAAACAATCCGGTTTTCCAGACCCATAACCACGTCCAGGTTACGCAGTCCAATATCCGCGTCAATCAGGCATACCCGACTGCCAGCTGAGGCCAGGCCGGCTCCCAGGTTGGCAGAGGTAGTTGTTTTCCCCACACCACCCTTGCCCGAAGTAACGACGATTACTTCTCCCATTTGTTAATTTTCCTCCCTTTTGCGCTTTTACATGTGAGCATATCGCATTTATCCCTGGCGTTCCGGTCCGGTCTGAAAAGACTCGATGACAACCATACCGTCCCTGATCCTGGCCACCTCGGGGGTGGTGGAAAAGGACTGCTCCCCGTCCGGAGCGCGGGTAATCCGGTTGGCAATACGCAGCTGGGTTGGCTGTAAACGAAAAGCATAAACGGCGGCGCTACTGTCGCCCTCGGCTCCCGCGTGCACCACGCCGCGCAAGGAGCCCATCACCACCACATTACCGGTAGCGACCACTTCCGCGCCCGGGTTAACGTCACCCAGGATCACCACGTTACCTTCAAATTGCAGCGACTGCCCGGAACGCAGGGTGCGCTGAACCATAATTGTATTGTCGTCTGCCATATCCTCCGGTTCCCTTCCTCCCCTGCCGGGTAAACGCACCAGATTGTCACCAGCCCAATCAGCAACCAAACTTATTCCCCCCCGCTGCAAACAACCCGCAAACCTACACACCAAATCTTATAGGTTAACCGTCTTTTGCATTTAAAGTTAAATAATTCTACAGCCTATAACCAAATCCTGCTAGAGCGGTTAAAAAACAAAAAGGGGACAGGCATCTTTTTTCAAAAACCAAAAAAAGCAGCCTGTCCCCTTTTTTGCAAGTTAACAGATTACTATAAGACTCTCAATCTGTATTAACATGCCCGTCAAGTTCCTCGGGCACCGGTTCAAGCTGGTTGCCCGGCGACGGCACTGTTTGCTGATCACCCGACTCGGCGTCATCCGGTGCCGCCCCGTTCGCTGGCGGCGGCGTTTCATCCGGTAGTTGCGGTTCCGACTGCTGCTGCGTTTCGTCCGGCGGCGGCACCGTAGTCTGAACCACGGTAGGTTGCTGAATGGTAACAGCCTGCTGCGCGGCTTGTTGGCGTTTCAGCCTGGTATCGTAATAACGGAAACGCTCATCTTCACCTTGTTGACCACCGGCAGAGTGTTTATTCCAGCTCGGCCAGGCCAGTGCAGGAGTATCTTCATGTATTTGCAGCCAGTTGTTAAGGTCCGGTTCCTGGTCCTGTTCACTGTTTTCTAATTGTTCCGCTTCCCCGGGCGGCAACAGGCTTTTGGCTTCCTCACCAAAATAGGCGTCCAGTATGTTGCGGGCAATTGGCCCGGCAAAACTGGCGCCGGCATGCCCACTCTCAAGAATTACCGCCACCGCAATTTCGGGCTTTTCATAGGGTGCATAGGCAACAAACAGGGCGTGGTTACTTTTCTTGTTGCCAGCAGTATCCATGACCTCGGCAGTACCGGTTTTAGCCGCCGCTGTTTGCTTAAACCCTGTAAATACGCTTGCGGCCGTGCCGATTGGCGGCAGCGTAACCAGGTGCATTCCTTCCTGAATAATTTTCAGGTTTTCCGGTTTTATATCTACTTTGTGGCGGACCTGTTTGTCAAATTCCTCAAGCTGCTCCCCGTCGGGTGCAATTATCTTATCCACCAGATAAGGCTTGTAAAGGGTGCCCCCGTTGGCAATGGCCGCCACGTAAGACGCCAACTGCAGCGGGGTATACCAGTTATCCCCCTGGCCGATGGCCATATTCAGCGTATCATAGGCCTGCCACTTTAACTCCCAGTCGTATTTCTTTAACTGTTCAGCAAGTTCTTTGTCCCGGTCGCTTTCCAGTTCTTTTTTTTGCTGGGCCAGCCGGCGGCGCTTTTCGGCGTTGTCGACAGTTTCTTGAATTTCCGCATCAATCTGTTTTATTTGGCGGTTAAATTCACGTACCCCGGCAAAATCGTCATAATCCCTAATCAACATGCTTTTGACCAACTCATACTTATGCTCCGGGTCGGGTACAGCACCGGCCATTTCGCCGGGTAGACCAATACCGGTAAGCTGGCCCAGGCCAAATTCCCGGGCGTAATGAGCTATGGCTTCCACCCCGGCCAGGTACCCGTACTGCCAAAAATAAGTGTCGCAGGAAAATTGAATAGCCGCCAGCATATCCACGCTGCCGTGCCCGCCAGGTTTCCAGTCGTTATAACGTCTGCCCAACATGAAGTAGCCCGGGTCGGGCATTCTGTATGAGGGGTCCACCACATTGTTTTCCAGTATGGCGGCGGCAGTAACCATCTTAAAAGTGGAACCCGGTGGGTACAATGACATGGCCCGGTTTATCAGTGCACCACTCTCCTGCAATTCCTGCCATTTGGGGGTAGTCAGGTTGGCAAATACCCCGGGATTGTAAGACGGGTAACTGGCCATGGCCAGCACTGCCCCGGTGTTAACGTCCATCACCACTGCGGCGCCAGCATTGGCATTCAGGTGACCCGCGTTTCGCGCCCGCTGGGCTCCTTCGGCCAACGCTTTTTCCGCGGCCTTCTGAACTTCCAGGTCCACGGTCAGCACCAGGTCGTTGCCGGGAACGGGCTGCTTCATGCCCAGATCCCGCACCGGGCGGTTATAGGTGTCCACCTCTACCTGCCGGGCCCCGTTCTCTCCCCTTAGATAACTCTCCAAGATCAACTCCAAACCGTTCTGCCCGTACAGGTCATTCATCAGGTAACCTTCATCTTTGTGCTGCTCGTACTGTTCCGGTTTTATATTCTGAACGTAACCCAAAGCGTGGCTCATCAGCTGATCATGGGGATAATCACGGGTTGGTTGGATGTCCACCACCACACCGGGCAGCTCTAACTGCCTTTCCCGCAGTTCCACCACCGTCTCCAACGGCACGTCCTCAGCGACAAGCACCGATTCATATGCCTTTTTACCTCGAATTTCATCCCGTATGCTGCGTTCCACGGCATAGTTGCTTTCTTCCTCAAATACCCCTTTGGGGAACAACATAGCAACCAGCTGGCTTAACATATCGGTTTGTTTCTCCACCCGAATACCGTAAGCATCCCACTGCTGACCGGACAGCGCAGCAGCAGCTGCCGGGTCATATACCACAGCCAATTCCAGTGGCTGGCCATTTTCCAGCTCGGTCTTTTTATTTCTCACGTTTTCTTTAATTTTTTCTTCAATCAAGCGCGTATTCTCAGCGGGATCACCGTCCACCTTAATATTGCCTCCGGTCTGCCGGAGATACTCGGGGTCCCGGACCAGTACCCGGGCCATTTGTTCAGCCATTTGCACGCTGTCGGCCCCAACTCGCTCCAGCACCACACTGTAGGTAGTACCCTTAAAATTGATATCGTTTATTGAAACGGTATAGATAGGCCGGTTGGTAACCATTTTTTCGCCACTGCGGTCAAAAATTTCACCCCTGGGCGCAAAAACCGGCACAATGCGGATATAATTGTTGCGGGCTAAGGTGCGGAACTGTTCAGTATGGACAAACTGAAGAAAAATGATTTTAACCAGTAAAACAATGAAAACCAGCACTACAGTAGCCAGCATATATTTGGTTTTTATTTCCATCTGTTTTCGTCCCATAGACTACAGCCCTTTCAAGTTCGACGGTTGATATGCTTGATATGATTATGAGCCGCAAAAATACAATTTGGGTTTAATACTGTCCGTCGCTAAGCAAACCCTGACGATGGGAACGGTAATAGAGGCCGTAAAACAAAAGCACCACCAGCGCATTGTAAAAAGATACGGGGATAATGATACCAATTAGTGCGGTGAGCACTGGCACTTGCACTTCCGCCACAGCCAACAGCAGGTAGAACACTAACTGGGCGCCCCAAGTACAAAACCAGGTCAGACCGGCGGCTATAAAACGGTTATCACGGTACAACCGGCCCTCACCCAGACCGCCCAAATAACCAGCTGTTATGTTGGTAAGGGCATACATTCCAAAATAACCCCCGCTTACCAGATCCTGCATTACCCCGCCCACAAAACCCAAAAAAGCCCCCTCCCGGGTACCCCGGAGGAAGCCGTTAAGTATTATCAGCACCAGCACCAAATCAGGCTTGATGCCATTAATGGCAATAAAATTCAAGGCCGTGGATTGAAGTAATATGAATCCCAGCACCAGAGCCAGGAAATAAAATGTGCGCAACAGGAATACCTCCCGGCATTAGGGCGTTTCCAGCTTATAAGAAGTAACCACCAGGACTTCCTCCAGCCGGTTAAAATCAACGTAAGGCTCAATCTCAGCCATCTTAAACAATCCTGCCTCTTCCTTGCGCACTTCGCGCACGGTACCAATCGGAATACCCTTGGGGAAGACGCTGCCCAGGCCTGCGGTGATGACCCGATTGCCCCTGTCTGGAGTCAGGTCTGCTGGGATATGCACCATCTTTAAACTTCCCTGTCCCCCGGTGACTCCTTCCAAAATACCCGGTGAACGGGTTTCCTGTACCATACTGCCGACCCCGCTACGGGGGTCGGTAATCAAAAGCACCTCGGCGGTATTACCAGAGACCCGGATTACCCTGCCGACCAGCCCGGCCGGCGTAATCACGGTCATATCACTCTTAATGCCCTGGTTTTCACCTTTATTAATTGTTATACTACCAAACCAGTTGCCATGGTCCCGCCCGGTTACCGCAGCGGCCTCGGTGGCTAGCTGGGGCGCCAGATCTGTTCTGAAATCAAGCATTTTTTTAAGTCGGATATTTTCCTCGCTTATTTCTTTGAATTGCAGCAATTGACTCTCCAGCTGGCTATTCTTCTCATCCAACTGCCTGTAACGTTTGGACAGCCCAATCAATTTGGCTGGTGTTGTAACTAAATTACTTACTTCCCGCCCGGCAATCATGATTACCCGCTGTACCGGAGACAGGATATCCCGGACAGAGGAAGCCAGAGGCGTGAGCCTCTCGATGCCGCCTGCGGAATAATGCAGGCCTGTCACCATCACTATGATCAGTAGACCAAGTAATACGAGTTTTTTTGCCAGGGATAAGCCGGACACGCAACACCCACCTTCCTCCGGTGCCGGGCGTTAAGTTTAGTATTCAGAATGCAGAATACTTCGAGACGGCAAACCGCTCTTTCATTCTGACTCCTGACTTTTTGAATCCTGTTTTAGGCTAGTTTTTTGGGATGGATTAGCACTTTACGCAAAATTTCGATGTTTTCTAATACTCGACCAGTTCCGTAAGCCACCGCCAACAGCGGGTCTTCGGCCATATGCACCGGCATCCCGGTCTGCTCGCACACCAGCCGATCCAAACCGCGCAACAACGAGCCGCCGCCGGCCATCACAATGCCCCGGTCCATGATATCCGCGGCCAGTTCCGGCGGGGTAAGTTCCAGGGTATTTTTAATGGCGTCCAGGATACTGTAAACAGGCTCGGAAAGCGCTTTGTGTATTTCCTCCGATGTAATCTCAATGGTTTTGGGCAATCCGCTGACCAGGTCCCGCCCCCTGATCTCATATGTTTCTATAGTATTGAATGGGTAGGCAGTGCCGAGTTCAATTTTAATTTCCTCGGAGGTACGTTCACCGATCATCAGGTTGTATGTCTTTTTAACGTGATGGATAATGGCCTCGTCCATTTCGTCGCCGGCGATCCGGATGGACCGACTGGTAACGATGCCGCCCAGCGAAATAACGGCCACTTCGGTGGTGCCGCCCCCGATATCCACAATCATGTTGCCAGTAGGTTCATGCACCGGCAACCCGGCCCCAATGGCAGCTGCCATTGGCTCCTCAATCAAGTAAGCTTCACGAGCGCCCGCCTGCAGGGCTGCTTCGCGTACCGCCCGTTCCTCCACTGCAGTGACCCCTGAAGGCACCGAAACCACCACCCGGGGCCTGATTAGAAATGAGCCCCTGCGCAACGCCTTGTTGATAAAATACCTAATCATACTTTGGGTGACGTCAAAATCGGCAATCACACCGTCTTTCATAGGGCGGATAGCCACGATATTACCCGGGGTGCGGCCAATCATCTGCTTGGCTTCCTCCCCCACTGCCAGCACCTGGCCATTGTCCCTCTGGATGGCCACCACCGACGGTTCCCGGAGCACTATGCCCTTACCTTTTACGTAAACCAGGGAATTAGCCGTTCCCAGATCTATACCCATATCTTTGGAGAAAATTCCAAACCGCATCTATCGGCACCTCTCAGTTTATTGTTTATAGCAGTCCTTGGACCTTGAAACTCGTGAACTTATTATCTCCCACAACCAGGTGATCTAAGACATCAATCCCAATAATATTCCCCGCCTCCACCAGTCTTGTGGTAGCCTCAATGTCCTGCCGGCTGGGAGTGGGATCTCCGCTGGGGTGGTTATGTACCAGGATTACCCCGGCGGCGCTGCGCTTGATGGCTGCCTTAAACAATTCCCGGGGATGAATGGCTGAAAAGTTCAGCGTTCCAATGGAAATCACTTCTCGGGCCAGCACCTGGTTTTTGGTGTTAAGCAATAGAGCCCAAAAATGCTCACGATCCAGGTGACGCATTTCTTCCATCACCAAGGCAGCGGCATTTTCCGGTGACTTGATGGAAGGCCTGTCCCAAGCAGTGGTTATGGCAACCCGCCGGCCCAGTTCAAGCGCGGCTTTAATATGAGCCACTTTGGCTGGCCCAACACCTTTAAACGCGCTTAATTCCTCGGTAGATGCGTCCAATAACTGTCTGAGTCCGCCAAAATGTCCCAATAAACCTGTAGCTAAATCCATGGCACTTGCATCAGCACTGCCGGTGCGCAGCATGATGGCTAAAAGCTCAATATCCGATAAAAACTGCGGCCCCTCATTTAAAAGCCTTTCCCTGGGACGCAGCTCTACGGGCATATCTTTGATAGCTATCCGGTAATGCTCCCGCCCCTGCCTGGAATTATCCCCAGTACTCGCTGACATCAATATCCAACTCCTTGAGCATCAGGGTCAGCTTGTACACCGGCAGTCCCATCACGTTGAAATAGCAACCCCGAATCCCGGTTATTAATACGGAACCCAGCCCCTGAATCCCATACGCGCCGGCTTTATCCATCGGTTCGCCGGTCGCAATATACCTAAACAACTCGTCCCGCCCCACAGGCCGCATATCCACAAAGGTACGGTCGTGCCTGGTGACGGATCTCCCGCGAGAAATGTCCCACACCGTGGCCCCGGTAAAAACCTCATGGGTGCGCCCCTGCAGCCGCTCCAGCATCTCCATGGCCATAGTCTCATCTTCCGGCTTGCCCAGCACCTCGCCGTCCAACACCACCACGGTGTCGGCAGCAATAACCACCCCACCTGGCAACTTACGAGCCGCATAATTCGCTTTGCGCCGGGACAGTGATTCCACCTGTTCCGGCGCAGTCATACCCGGCGGCAGGGACTCATCCACATCAATAGCCAGTACGGTATGCGGCAATTTGATTAATTCCAGTATTTCGCGTCTACGGGGTGATGACGATGCCAGATAGATGTGAGGCAATGTATTACATACCCTCCATTATCGGCCGCACGCTTGCATCCAATAACCAGTGCCGCCACGATAGTTCAAGTCCGCCTTAAGCATTATGCCCTGCGGTAAACCAGATAACCCAGTATGATACCCAACACTGTAAGCGGGCCTATGTTCATAATAAAACCAAAAGTCAATTGCATAAAATGTAAATCCAATGTAGCCGGTTTCATACCAATATTACCGGTAGTGGCCAGCACAGGTAATGTTTTGGCCAATGAGCCGGAAAGGGCGCTGCCTGCCAAGCCTCCGGTCAATAGTAACAAAAACAAAATCAAGGGGCTTTTTGAACCCCGATACCCTTTGTTCAAGATTCACCACCCCAATGTTTTTATTTCGGTGCGGCATGCTGCTTTTTCCGCTCTGATTAATAAACTTAATACAATTACATTTTACCATATTACCGTCCTGTTTCGACTGTAGATAAATTATATTTTAACGATCATTTCCACTTCCACGGCGGCGCCCAACGGTAGTTCGCAAACCCCAACGGCAGCCCGGGCATGCTTGCCCGCATCACCAAAAACTTGTCCCAACAATTCAGAGGCACCATTAATCACCGCCGGTTGACCGGTAAAACCAGGCGCACTGCTTACAAAGCCGGTGACCTTAACCACCCGCTTGATTAAGTCAATACCGCCGGCCAGTTCCGCAGCCACCGCCAGGCAGTTTAAAACACAGAGCCGCGCAGCATCATAACCTTCCTTTTCGGTACAGTCGCTACCCACCCGGCCGGTATACTTTAATTCGCCGGCTACAAAGGGCAGTTGGCCGGATATATAAGCCCACCCGTCAACCAGTACCCCGGGCGCGTAGGCCGCTACCGGTCGCGGCGCCAGTGGAAGAGTCAGCCCCAATTCAGTCATTTTTTCGCTGGGTTTCAAAAACATACACCTCCATATCCACACCATTGATAAAAAAGACGGCGGCAGTCAGTATTTTACCCCACCCAATAATCAGGCTAGCAATATGCCGCAACCAGTTCCACTCCCATATCATGTAAGTGCATATCAAAAAGAGTTATTAACCATAATCTAGTGCGGGATTATTTAAACATCATCTTTGAGACATTTTAGCATTGCACTCGTTAAAGTCTACCGTAAATAAAATGCCCCGTCAACGGATTGCAGCCTACTGTTGGAGTTTACATTTGGCATCCTCGGCTACCTTGAAAAAACAATCTTGATGGTGTCATCCTGAGCACTTACCGCAAACTCCTCGGCTTACTGTGGCTGTTCAGCCAAAGTACCGTTTCCCGGGCGTCGGCCACCATGTACAATGAGCCGGTAATACAAACCAGGTCGCCTTCTCGGGCTACTGCCAGACCTGCCTTGACCGCAGCGTCGATGTCTTCCACAGTCTCCACGTGCGTGACGTAGCGGCGCGCCTCGTCGGCCAGCTGCTCCCAGTTGCCTGCCCGGGGACTGTTGGGCCTGGTAATTATTACGTGCCGGGCCCGGGGCGCCAGTTCAGCAACCACCTTGGCCCTCTCCTTGTCGCCAAGCATCCCCATTACCATAATCACACTACTGCCTGCAAAATATTCATCAAGCGCCCGGCGCAAACTGCAGGCCCCGTCATAATTATGTGCACCATCAATGAGTACCGGTGGGTTTTCCCCAATCAACTCTAACCGCGCCGGCCAGACCACGGCGGCCAGGCCATCCCGTATAGCCTTCTCGTTTAACACGGCATGTCTGTACTTTTCCAACATTTCCAACGTCACCAGCGCGGTGGCGGCATTAATCAGCTGGTGTCCGCCCATGAGCGGCAGCCACAAATTTTGTAGCTGCCCGTTAATTCCAATATAATCGAAAGACTGGCCCTGCAGTGAATGTCCGCCGGGCTTCCAGGATACTCCTTTGCCCACCTTGACCAGCGAGCACCCTTTTTCCTGGCAGGCCAATTCAATCACCTCAAGCACTTCAGGGATTTCGGCCGCGGTTACCACCGGCACTCCCGGTTTTATAATTCCAGCCTTGACCCGGGCAATTTCCACCAAGGTATGGCCGAGGTAATCCATATGGTCCATGGCCACGTTGGTAATGACTGATAACAGCGGCGTTACCACATTGGTGGAATCGATGGCGCCGCCCAGACCTACCTCCAGCACCACAAAATCCACCGCCTGTTCACAAAAATACAAAAAAGCCATGGCGGTGCTAACTTCAAATTCGGTAGGGTGCTCAAAACCGTCCCGCACCATGTCTTCCAGGTGCGGCCGAAGAATTGTAATCAGCCGGGCCACTTGCTCTATTTCAATTTGGTGCCCGTTAATCCGATAACGTTCAGTATAGGAATGCAAGTGAGGTGATGTAAATGTGCCGACCCGATAACCGGCATTTTGCAGCACTGCTGCCAGCATAGCCGAGGTAGAGCCCTTGCCATTGGTTCCGCCGACGTGGATTACCCTGATTTTTCTATGCGGGTCTTTCAGCCTGCGCAACAGTTCGGTTTCTCGCCCCAGCCCAAAATTCATCCCGAACTTGGTCAGGTTCTGCAAGTATTCCATGGCTTCCTGGTACTGCAATTTCCTCATCTCCCCGGTTATGGTAAAAACAGGCTGTGCTAGTTTCCCCTGAGAACCCCTTATTGCTATGACAATTGGTTTTAATAATGACTTTTGTTCGCTGGACTTAAATTCGACAGTTATATCTTTTTTCCTATCACAAATAAATTAGTTGACTAAATAAATACCCGGCAATATAATGTAAATGAAAATCATTATCATTTAGTTACATAAGTTCATAACCGGGTAACCGGTATTAATTTTAGCTAATTAGTGATAAAGATTTTCATTATCAATGTGATTATTTGTAAAAGTAACTCATTATTAGCGGAGGTGCTCAATATGACACTGGACCGAATTAAAAGAGGCCAGGTATTCAAGATTCTAGCTATTGCCGACGAACTTACCCGGGTGCAGGCCATTAGGTTCGGATTTGCCGAAGGTTCCACCGCAACCTGCTCGGAAATAGTTCCGGCAGGTCCCGTAGTACTGCGTAAAGACAGGCAGGAGATTGCCATCGGCCGCGGTCTGGCCGGTAAAATAACAGTGGCTCTACAGTAACCCCAACCTTGGTGCCAGGTGTTGCAAGTTGTAAAATCTTCGATTTTCAACTTGCAACACCTGGCACCAAAATTAAAAAGGTGGTGAAATTATGGCCCATTGCCATGGTATGGCTCTACAAATGGATATTCCGGCCGAAGCTCGCAAAGTCGTCCTGGCCGGCAACCCAAACGCTGGTAAATCAGTTTTCTTTAATCACTTAACCGGACTTTACGTTGATGTATCGAATTACCCGGGGACAACCCTGGAAATAGCCCACGCCAAACTGGGCCATGATGTGCTTATCGACACCCCCGGGGTATACGGCATATCTTCATTTAACGACGAGGAACGGGTAGCCCGGGACATCATTCTTTCCGCCGACCTAGTAATTAATGTAGTCAACGCCGTGCACCTGGAAAGGGACCTATTTCTAACCCGACAGATTATCGACACCGGGGTACCGGTAATCGTAGCCCTGAACATGATGGACGAGACTGCCAGGCAGGGTATCGACATAAACCATGATCTTTTGGGCGAAATGCTGGGTGTGCCGATAATACCAACGGTGGCAGTGCGCAAAGAAGGGCTGGATAAACTGGTGTCATCACTGGACCAAGCCAAACCGGGTTATATTGACCCGGAGTTACAGCAAAAACTAAATCAAATGTTTAACCGAGTGGGCAGCCAGGCCGAGGCTCTGCTGGTTTTAGAGGGCGATCCCGCGGTTTCCAAACGACACGGCATTGAACCCGGTGCGGATCGGGAGGTTATTTACCTGGCGCGCCGGGAGCAGGTCAATAGTATAGTTGAGAGGGTAACTAAGACAGTCATTGGTAGCACCAGTTTTAGTGCCAAGTTGGGCCGGTGGATGATTATGCCGCTGACCGGGATACCCATCCTGCTCGGCGCCCTGTGGTTGATGTATCAGACGGTGGGTGTATTTGTGGCTGGGACAGTAGTGGGCTTCACCGAAGAGACCGTAATGCTGGGCCAATACGAACCATTTGTGCGGGACCTGGTGGGGCGGGCAGCTCCGGTGGAAGGTATTCCGGGAACTATTTTAATTGGCGAATTCGGGGTTTTAACCATGACCGTGACCTACGTGCTGGGGCTTCTAATGCCACTAGTGGCAGGTTTTTACTTCTTCCTTGCTCTATTTGAGGATTCCGGTTACCTGCCCCGTATAGCCACCCTGACAGACAGGGCACTTACCAACCTGGGACTGAACGGCCGGGCCATCATACCCCTGATCCTCGGCTTCGGCTGCGTTACCATGGCCAGCATTACCACCCGTTTGTTAAGCTCGGACCGGGAAAGGCGCATCGCCATTTTCCTTTTGGGGTTGGCCATCCCCTGCTCAGCCCAGTTGGGCGTAATTGCCGGACTGCTGGCCGGGATTGGACTATCGTTCGTACTGCTTTACGCTCTGGTAATTCTAACCGTTTTAATCGTAGTTGGCACGGTGCTAAATAGAATTTTACCAGGCCATTCGGCTAATTTGCTTATTGACCTGCCTCCCCTGCGCCTACCCAAGGCCGAAAACGTGCTGAAAAAGACACTTACCAGAACCTGGATATTCATCAAGGAAGCGACACCGCTTTTTGCCGGGGGGGCATTGATTATCAGCACGCTGCAGCTTACCGGCGCTCTGTCGCTTCTGCAGCGGGCCATGTCACCGCTGACCGTGGGCTGGCTGGGTCTGCCGCCGGAAACGGCCACCGCCTTTATCATGGGCATTGTACGCCGTGACTTTGGCGCTGCCGGGCTATATAGCATGAATCTAACACCGGCCGCCATGTTGGTAGCGCTGGTGACCATCACTCTGTTTGTGCCCTGCATCGCCTCCATCCTGATTATCTTTAAAGAACGTGGGCGCCGTGAAGCCACCATTATGTGGGTATCCACCTGGGTAATTGCCTTTACGGTGGGGGGCCTGTTGGCCCAACTGCTGGACCTAACCGCTCAGCGCGGTGATCTAGCAGCGATTTCCCTGGCCGTGGCGGGCCTGGTGGCAGCTTTCATGGCCACCGCATTTACCCGCCGCGTGGCCTAAATGCTTTGGTGTAAAAGGATGGTGCCATCTATGGCCAACAAAACAACTCTTTTTAAATGCTGCCGCTGCGGCTACAGTTTTGAACCGCAAAATGACCTGCGCTGCCCCCGCTGCTTCAATCCCTTGCTAAGCATCGGGGCGTGCTCGGGTTCGTGCAGCAGCTGCACAACCCGTCAAGAATCCACAAAACTGAATCTGCCAACCCACGACAAAAAATCAGTAAAAAACAGCGATAAAAAGTAACTTGAAATTACTATCGTGCGGATTTCATTTTTACCCCGGAAGAATATATTAACCAACTGGGTGCACAATGATAAAAAATATTTGGCTGGCAGTGGAAGTTAATAAAAACATTAAATAGTTTAAATAAAGGATGTTTATGTTAAAACTAGAATATCTACCCCATATTACACTTTGCAAGGGGGTAGATTTTTTTTGTCCAAACAGCGCATATTGTTAATCGCTGCCGGGGGGACCATTGGCATCCTAGCGGTAGCCCTGGTAGCCCTGGGGAACCCGGCCAATATGGGTTACTGTATCGCCTGTTTCCTGCGGGACATATCCGGCGGACTGGGATTTCACCGAGCCGCCCCGGTGCAGTACATACGTCCCGAAATACCCGGTCTGGTACTGGGGGCGTTTATCGCTTCACTGGCTAGCAGGGAATTCCGGGCCGTAGGCGGCTCAAGCACTTTTACCCGTTTTATCCTTGGTTTCGTGGGCATGATTGGGATGCTGGTTTTCCTGGGCTGCCCGCTGCGAGCGGTACTGAGGCTGGCGGGCGGCGACTTGAATGCGGCAGTAGCCCTTGTTGGCCTGGTGGCAGGCGTAGTCATCGGCATCGCTTTCCTTAAAACCGGTTTTACTCTGGGCCGGGCCGTACCTCAACAACAGGGTAACGGATACCTGTTCCCGGCACTGATGGCCGGCCTGCTTGTTTTGTTGCTGGCCCAACCTGCTTTTCTGTTTTTCAGCGCCGAAGGCCCCGGTTCAATGCGGGCACCGGTGCTTATTGCCCTGGCAGCCGGGCTGGTTGTGGGAATCTTGGCCCAGCGATCCCGTCTTTGCATGGTGGGCGGAATCAGGGACCTGATTTTCTTCCGCGACGGTCACTTGCTGTACGGTTTTGCAGCCATCTTTGTTGCCGCCCTGCTGGGCAACCTGGCCGTGGGCTCATTTAATCTTGGGTTTGCCGGACAGCCGGTGGCCCATACCGACGGCTTGTGGAACTTCCTGGGCATGACCCTGGCCGGCTGGACGGCTGTACTGCTGGGCGGCTGCCCGTTAAGACAACTGGTGGCCGGCGCGGAAGGCAACACTGACAGTGCCGTAACAATTATAGGCCTGCTGGCCGGCGCGGCGGTGGCGCATAACTTTGGTTTAGCGGCCAGTCCCAACGGGGTACCGATGGCAGGCCAGGTGGCGGTTATTATAGGTCTAATGGTTGTCTTCGTAATAGCCGTAGTAAACCGCCCTGTGGCGGTAATGGGAGGTGTAAGCGTTGGCAAAGGAAATTGATGCTCGGGGACTACTCTGCCCCGAACCAATTCTGCTGACCAAAAAGGTACTTGATACTATGTCCGGTGGAACAGTGAACGTGCTGGTAAGCAACATGGCGGCAAGGGAGAACGTGACCAGGCTGGCCGAGAACAAGGGCTGGCGGGTAGATATAAGCCAACAGGGCGAGGATATTTTGCTGGTTCTAACCAAATAACATAAAATGGGAGGTCAGGATCTTAACTTATTAAAGAGCCTGACCCCGTATTTAACTATCCAGAAGTTAGCACCGCCAGCCGCTCTTTTATGGCACCGGTTTTGGATGCCATTTCAGCTTCTTTGCCACGCTCCTTATCAATTACCTCGGCGGGCGCTTTATCCATAAAACCTTGGTTATTTAGCTTGCCCCGCACCCGTTCCAGGTCTTTGGCCAGGTTTTTCAATTCCTTGTTCAGCCTGGCCAATTCCTTGTCCACGTCAATCAATCCCCGCAGGGGCACAAATACCTGGACATCCTTGGCTACGGCTGTCGCCGCCTGTTCGGGCTTTTCGGCCAACTCGGCCGTTACCTCGGCCCGGCAGTTGGCCAGGCCTTCAATATAAGCAATATGGGCATTTAATGTCTCCCTAACTTCCGGCACCGCGGAAACAATAATGGCCTCGGCCTTTTTACCCGGTGGTACATTCATTTCACTGCGAATCTGCCGAATGCCTCGAATGACGCCCATCAGCAGTTCCATCTGCTCTTCGGCTTGCGAATCCATGTTTTCATCCCGCGGTCTGGGCCACCGGGCCTGCATGATCGTACGGCCCCGGTGCGGCAGATGCTGCCAAATCTCCTCGGTGATAAAGGGCATGAACGGATGCAGCAGTTCCAGCGCGCCCCGCAGCACCGCGGTCAGCACATACTGGGCGGTCTCCCGGTCGGCCGGGTCTGTTTTCCCGTACAACCGCGGTTTAACCAGCTCAATATACCAGTCGCACAATTCATCCCAGGTGAACTCATAGAGCACCCGGGCGGCCTCGCCCAGTTCATAATGTTCCAGCAGTTCGGTACACTGGCGGGAAGCCCGCTCCAGCTTGTTTAAAATCCAGCGGTCGGCCAGGGTAAACCGCTCCCGGTCCGGGTTTTCCCCAGGTTCATAGTTCTGCAGATTCATCAGGGCAAACCGAGAGGCATTCCAAATCTTGTTGGCGAAATTGCGCGCCCCATCCAGCCGCTCAAAGTGGAACCGCAGGTCATTGCCCGGGGCGTTGCCCGTCACCAGCATGAACCGCAGACTGTCCGCCCCGTGGCTTTCGATTACGTCAATGGGGTCCACCCCGTTGCCCAGCGACTTGCTCATCTTGCGCCCCAGCGCATCCAATACCAGCCCGTGGATAAACACCTGCCGGAAAGGCACCTGGTCCATGAAGGCAATACCGCTGAAGATCATCCGGGCCACCCAAAAGAAGATAATGTCCCGACCCGTCACCAGCACCGAAGTGGGATAATAATAAGCCAAGTCCACGGTTTTTTCCGGCCAGCCCAGGGTAGAAAAAGGCCACAGCCCGGAGCTGAACCAGGTGTCCAGCACATCGGGGTCCTGCTCAATTTTTGTTGACCCGCACTTGCACTTGGCCGGCCGGGTTTTACTGGCCATAATTTCATCGCAATCCTGACAGTAATAAACCGGTATCCGGTGCCCCCACCACAGCTGGCGGCTGATGCACCAGTCGCGAATGTTCTCCATCCAGTTCAAGTAAACCTTGGTAAACCGCTCGGGCACGAACTGCACCCGGCCTTCTTTGGCAGCAGCAATGGCGGGTTCGGCCAGGGGTTTCATACGCACAAACCACTGTTTGGAAAGCATGGGCTCAATCACCGAAGTGCAACGGTAGCAGTGTCCCACCGCATGTAAAAGGTCGTCAATTTGGTACAACAAACCGCGTGACTGCAGCTCTTTGACTACCCGCTTACGGCAGTCCCAGCGATCCAGACCCTTGTACTTGGCCCCGGCCTCGGCAGTCATTTTAGCTTCCCGGTCAATAACCTGTATCGATGGCAGGCTGTGGCGCCGCCCCACTTCGAAATCGTTGGGATCGTGAGCCGGGGTAATTTTCACCGCCCCGGTTCCGTATGCCGGGTCCACGTACTCGTCGGCAATAACAGGGATTTCCCGCTCCGCCAAGGGCAAAATTACCATTTGACCCACCAAATGACGGTACCGTTCATCCTCGGGATGCACCGCGACGGCAGTGTCCCCCAGCATAGTCTCAGGCCGGGTGGTGGCCACGGAGATAAACTCCCTTTCGACTTCCTTGACCGGGTACTTGATATAGTATAACTGGCCCGGTTTGTCCTGGTGCTCCACCTCGATGTCACTAATTGTGGTCTGGCAGTGGGGACACCAGTTGGTGATGTAGTAATCTCGATAGATCAGGCCCTGCTCATACAGACGAATGAATACTTCCAACACGGCTTCTGAGCAGCCCTCGTCCATGGTAAACCGCTCCCGGTCCCAGTCGCAAGATGCGCCTATCCGCCGCAGTTGGTGGGTAATCCGCCCGCCGAACTGTTCCTTCCATTCCCAGGCCCGCTCCAAAAACTTTTCCCGGCCCAATTCATGTTTATTGGTGCCATCCTTGCGCAGCTGTTCTTCCACCTTGGCCTGGGTGGCAATACCGGCATGGTCGGTGCCGGGCAGCCACAAAGCGTTGTAACCCTGCATCCGCCGCCAGCGGGTCAGGATGTCCTGCAGGGTATTATCCAGGGCGTGTCCCATATGCAATTGCCCGGTGACATTGGGCGGCGGCATTACGATGGTGAAAGACTCCTTTTCCGGATCAACCACGGAGCGGAAAAATTTGTTTTCCTCCCAGTGTTTATACCAGCGATCCTCCACGGCATGAGGGTCGTAAGTTGTCGGCATATCAAACTTTTCGGTCATCTTGATCCCCTCCAAGCAAAATATAATAAACCCCTTTCGCACAAAAAGGACGAAAAGGGTTTTTCGCGGTACCACCTTAATTCCGGAGGACAGGACAAAAATAAAATACAATAACCAGACTTAAGTCCTGAAACACATTCCGGCACTTTGGCAGCTGTAACGGGCTGATCCCGGCGGGCCCTACCAGGCATAAACCCTTCAGACCGGCGACTCCGGGGCGACAACAACCGCAGCAAACAGGAAACCTTGCAGCCTACGAGCTTTCCCTCTCTTGGTTTGCTTGGAACGGACGTACTCCCCATCAAAGTCAGGTTTTTAATTACAATAATATTAATTTTTTTTGCGCCCGCTGTCAACTAATTATAACTTTAGGAGTCAGGAAACAGAAGTCAGAAGTCATGAAAAAGGAGTCAGGATGAGAAAAAACGCAAAACGAATTCTGAATACCTGAATAGTAACAAGTTTTTTTTTGCCCTATACAGGACAATATTAAGATTAGGCCAGCTGTTTAAAAAATTAAATTCAAATAAGGAGATGAATTCTGCCTTGACCGATGATAAAGACTTGAATCAACAAAAATATATTTCCCCATTAGAACAGTTTAACTTTCCCCGCCCCGGCGATAAAAAGAATTTACCGCTACCAAGCCTTGAAGATGTACGGGATTCCGAAAAAAAAGAGTTTTTCAGTGTCCGGGAAAAAAAGAGTTAGTTGTCATCCTGAGCGTTAGCGAAGGATCTTAAGATTCTTCACTTCGTTCAGAATTACCATGCGTACCCGCACCACGATAAATGAATACAATCTACCTTCGTCAAGATTAAGCTTGTCATCCTGAGCGATAGCGAAGGATCTAGTCTTTTAGATTTTTCACTGCGCTCAGAATGACAGATTCGTTGTATTCATAGCAATGACATAATAGAAAATGCCGCCCCAGGGGCGGCAAATTTATTGTTTATCATTGTTTAATATCTTTTAATCCATGGCTCACTTTTAGCGCAGGCCGGGCCTAAAGTTGTCCCTGCGCCGGTCATAAGCCGACATGTTCACACCGGCCACGCCACCCAGCACACCCATGAGCACCAGCGTCAGTCCTCGGCCGGCCAATCCCGGCAAGGCGGCAAAAGTACCGTTCCAGGCGGCCAAAAAAGAGAGCATTACCAAACCGTACAAAAAGCCCACAACGATACCGTGCAACCAGCCCATATTGCCGGCTATCCGCCCGCTCACCACGCCTCCCAGCAAAGCACCCAGCATAGTACCTGCAGTCAACAGGGCACCGAAATGGTAAACCTGTCCTGCGGTCATAATCGCCCACAGCACCAGCGCGGCGCAAATAAACACCGTACTGGTAAGCGCCCAAAGCAGACCCCCTATTATCGCACCCGACTTCAGCAGACTTGCCTGTCCACCCCGCCGGGACCAACTTACCAGGGTTATTCTCCTGAACATTGGTCCACCTCCGAGAATTATTTTACTAATTATATGCTAAATATTAATATTTATGCACATTTGGTTTTTTCAGGCATGAATTACAATAAGCAGCCATATTTTTAAATAGAGATATTGCCCGCCGGAGGTGACTGCGGTGCGTAAACGCACGCTTATTCTATCGCTGGTTATTATTGTGGGCTTGCTTCTGGGCCTATCACTATTGATCAGTAATGTATTATTGAAAGACAAAGAAGCAATAATCACTCTTACCGTCGTAGAGAATGAACCGTCCCTTCTGCACCTACCATTATATGTGGCACTGCAGCAAGGATATTTTGAGGAACAGGGTATCCGGGTGCGGCTGACCAAAGAAAACGGCAAAAGCGGCAGTGACCAAGGTATTCCCGATGCCGACGTGGTATTAATTGACCCTGCCGAGTATCTGTACTACAAAGCCATCCGGCCTGAGGCACCGGTTATTGTAACCATAGTGGCCGGTCACGACGGAACTTTTCTTTTGGCCAGGGAAAAAAGAGATTTCACTTGGAACAACTTGAAAGGAAAGAGAATTATTAGTTACCCGCCGGAAACCGGTCCGGGTTTGGCCTTGGATAAAAAATTACGGGACAACGGGCTCACCCCTTTCCGGGATACCGGGATTTACCACCGCATTCCCCAGGATTTGCGACTGGGAGCATTTAAATCCGGCAGCGGTGATTATATTCAACTGACTGGTATCGAGGCTCTGATTGCCGAACAAGATGGTACAGGATTCATCGCGGCCCCCGTGGACGACAGGGATGAAGCGTTTCCCGCCGTAATATGTGTTGTAGCCCGGGAAACAATAAACAAACACCCGCAGGCGGTGCAAACCTATGTAAATGGACTTTATAAGGCGCAATTATACATGGTCAAAGAACCCGATTTAAGCCTTAAAGCAGCCCATAAATTTTTAAGCAAAAATGAACGCCATGAAACTGAAACATTGCTTGAAAAATACGTGGCCATGGGCATGTGGCAACCCCAGTCAGGACTGGACGAAAAAACATTTGGCGCCCTGGCGCAAGCCATGGAGGTATCCGGTCAACTTCCCGCACCGGTGAAGTTCAGCAACACTGTAAACAATAATTTTGCCCGCCTGGCGGCGGAAACCGTGCGGTACATCCCCCCGGAGGAACGGGATAAAAATTGGCTGCAAAAACTTTTAAGTTAGTACCCGGTTTAAACCCCAAAAGCGCCACACCACCTTGTCGGTGTGTGGCGCTTTGCTTATGCTCGCAGTATATAGAATTAACTATTCCCTGTACATAGGCGGTACGAATAAAAAGCCTTTCTGTTTGCCGTACTCCATAAGCATATCGTATAATTCCAACTCTTTAAATAGAAATTTTTTAAATTGTTCTCTAAGCTTTGGTGAAGTGCTTTGTATGAAAGCTGCGGCATGATGTTCTATAAAGGTTTGAATACCTTTGAATATGCGTCTAAATATATACCTATCATTGATAACTTCAATTCTGGAAATGGATTTTGAATCAAAAGGTGGCCTGGCAGGGATGGGGATGCCATATTCTTTGATTAATTTTTCCATATCCTTAATTTGTTCCTGAAGAACCTTGGTGCCTTTAGCTACTATGAGCTTTAAGTCTTTACTTTTAATAAAACTTCTTAAAACGTTTGTTGTTTCCAATACTTCATATCGCAAAGATATATGTTCATGAAGATGCCATACTTCAGCAACACTTATTTCCGTTTGCTTGTCTCTGGTGGACTTACCTAATTCACTTATTCTTTGATAAAGGCCCATTGTCTTCATTTATTAGCACCTCTAAAAAATATTTTAAGATGGCATATAAGCAGGTATTTCATCTATATACCCCTTAAGCTCACCATATATTAAAATATTATTAATTATGGTAATGTTATCAATAAGATGATCTTTGAAAAATTTTACTGGCACCGGTGAGGTACTATTTAAACAGCCTGTCAGAATAATAGGGCAAAGGCTTTTAAGTTCTCTAAATAAACGGACAAAAATATATTTATCCGAAATAGTCTCAAGGTTTGTTGAACTATATGAACCTTGTCGAGGCCTCGGGGGTAATGGGATGGCATATTCAGACATATTTTTTTCTAATTTAGCTGCCCCTTGTTCAATAAGCTTTAAAGTATGTGTGATAATTAATTTTAAGTCATCATCTTTGGCAAAATTACCCAGCACATTAATAATTTCTATTAAATCATATTTTGCTACAAGCAAATCCCATCCGCTCCAAACATCGGAAACATTAATACTTATTTGTTTATCTCCTGTAGATTGCCCTATGGCAGTTATTTTTTTTATGTTTGATAAAATATCAACGGTATCTAGCATATCAACACCTCTTTAGTTTGTTTTATTTTTTGATGATAAATTATTATATATACTTAAGAGCATAAAAAAATAACATAATTATTCCCTTTACTCAGTAATCCCCATCGATGAGATAAACATTTTTAATAAACAATTGTGCATTGCGGGGTGAAGCTGTCATCTAAGAGCGTTAGCGAAGGATCTAGATTCTTCACTTCGTTCAGAATTATCACGCGTACCCGCACCACGATAAACGAATACAACTTACCGGTTGTGCTATTTATA
>JAENYQ010000132.1 GCA_016841675.1 Desulfotomaculum sp. | reverse complement strand
TATCGGTGACCAAGGGAGTTTCAAAAAACCCCCTGCCCGGTTTGATCCGGCAGGGGATTCTAACACCCGTAGTACTTTAGTGTGTTAACGCATCACCTTAGCGAGGGCCTGACCCCATCTGGGATGGGCGGTAAACAGTATGCTTTCGTCAAGAAAGTGGATAAGGTGGAATTCGTTCCCTTCAAGGTGAGCAGTTGCACAATGGATTTTTGTGTGATTGACCTAACAGGAAAGGTCAACGGACTGTTGGGATTGGATTTGCTATAAGTGAGGGGGTCTATTGCCGTACGTCACCAAATTTGGTCAAGCAATTAGCTAAGTAACTGTTTCGAATGATAAATGCTAATAACTTCTACCGTATCTATGCTTTTTACTCTATATACTACCCTATATTGGTAAACGATTAATTCTCTAATTTCTTTTTGATTAAATTCCGGAACAATACGACCCATTTCAGGAAAATTCTCTAACATATCTATTTTTTTCATAATAGTTTTAGCAATCTGCTTAGCGTTTTGTAATGATGTTTTTTCGATAAACAATAGATGTTCGTGGAAATCATTTAATCCTCTTTTACTCCAAATTATTCGAGCCATTTTTTTAATTCCTTTTTACTTTCTTCATGACTAACAACATTGTTGTTTTCTAAATCTTCGATGCCTTTATTTACACAATCAATAAATTTTAAGCGCTCAATAATTTCATCTAAAGATATATCACTCGGTAAATCCTTTATAACACTAATCGCCTTTTCTCTTGCAGTCTCCATCCCTTAGCACCTCCCACAAACTGGGGCTTTCGTTATTAAATTATATCTTACTAAAATTAATTTCACAACTTTTTTAAACCGATAGGGATTGAGTGTATTCTCCTTTTGTTCAAGGTGTTTTTTAGTACTTGCGTCACCCTTAAACATAGCTATTACTATATTCGTGTCTAATAAATAACTACCACCACTCGGCATAATCAATTCTTTCGCATCCATTTTTTATAGCCAATTCCATTATTTCAAGTTCGCTTTTATCTATTGTTCCAATAAAATTAAGCAAATCCTTTCCTTTTGCAGTCTTTATTTGTGGCGAGGGCTCATTGCCAACTGAACTATGGCTTTTCAATGCCTGTTTTTTTAAGAGTTTTTCTAAAAGCCTTTTAGCTATAATAATTCTTTTTTCAGAAAGGGCATCAATCATCCGATATAATTCCTCTTTTTGTGTTCTCACTTCAACCACCTTTCCCAAAGTTCATAAGGTTTTATAATCCGGTTTTTTAATCCGGTTATAAATATCTCCATTTGCAATTGCAATAACCATTTCGAAATCTTTAACACAACGCTGTCCAGCTCTAATTCTGGCATGTTGACTAAGAACCCATTCAACAGTTAGAATTTTATTCCGTATCTATTTTATACCCAATGCTCCCAAAACCTCAGCACTTTTATTTTATTATATCATTATTTGAAAAATAAGCTGGCAATTTTTAAACAGTAATATTTAGATAAGTGGAATTCACAAAATATACATTGCTTGATTCCAATAATAAGCGTTACGTCAAATCCCCTGCCCGGTACACCAGCAGGGGATTCTAACGCCCGCAATGCTTTAGTGTGTTAACGCATCACCTTAGCGAGGGCCTGACCCCATCTGGGATGTTTTGGGATGTTTTGGTATGTTTTGGTCCCATGCAAACAGCTTTCTCACATTTATGATGACCATTCAAATAAGCCAGCTTTTTCTAATGTGTCATAAAAACCATAACCACGCTGCGATCATTTACGGTAATAGGCAAATCACGGGCAATATTATTACAGAACGTAGCAACTGCACAATTCCAAAACATCCCTGCAGATTAGCAGTATTACGTCAGAGAAGAAAAAACCTCCGTGTTTGCGGTGGTTTTATTTTTATTAAATTTAAAAAATACTTTAGCTTATTAACGCGGTGAGGGTCAGTCCCCTTTAGGACTTTTCCCCTTCAATTCAGATAACGTGTGATATAATTGATAAAAGAGGAGCTGAGAAGTATATGGATTTAATAAAATACAATATTATCGAGGCTATCAAAAAGTTACCGGACGGATGCTCGGCTGAAGATATTATGTACCAGATATATTTTGTTTCTCAAGTTATGGAAGGTTTAAAAGATGCCGAAGAAGGTCGCGTACTAACTACTGAGGATGTATTGGAGCAGATTGAAACGTGGTAAGGATAATTTGGACCGAACGTGCTGTAAGAAATCTAAAGCATGTTTTTGATTATATAGCAGTCGATTCGAATCGTTGTCTCAATCAATTCGGCACGATAGCGGTCCTGAAACAAATGGCCGACAAAATTGTATTTATGGTTGAAATATATAGCGTACAGCATGTTGATTCTTTTCATCACCTGGCTAATATTGATATCGCCGGTTTCAACCTGCAAGTGGAAATGGTTGGTCATCAGGCAATAACTGTGCAGTATATATGGCAAATTTTCTTTAACTTCCCTTAAAGTGGTCAGGAAAAACAGCCTGTCTTCTTCATCTCTATAGATTTCCTGACGGTGATTCCCCCGGCACATGATGTGATAAACAGCTCCGGGATACCAAACCCGTTTTTTGCGTGGCATGACTTATCACCACCTATAACATTTGTTAATTGTCTAATTATTCTTTCAATAGCGATTATTTTCCTTTGTTTTACATAAATTTTTGGAAAAAAGTCAAAACCCCTGCCTGGTTTACCGGCAGGGGTTTCTTACAACCATATCGCTTTAGTGCGTTAACGCATCACCTTGGCGAGGGACTGACCCCATCTGGTATGTTTTGGGAATCCGAAAGGATTCCCAAAACATACCGATCAAATTTGGTTGGTACAAGTATAACCCACTAAATTTCTATAAGGGAAATGGCTTGGGAAGCCAAATTAGGTGGTAAAAGCCGGCGCAGGATAAAGCCATCCTTTTAGTTTGCCGAATTTGATGTACCTACCCAAAACATCGATCTCTTCCTTAAGCAATTTCTTGAACAAACTTTTAATGCGCATGTTATAAGTACACTGCTTTAACGATTGTGTATGTATCATGGAAGCCCCTTGCAGCCCGATCAAAACCATGCGATACATGTAATCGTCTTCCATAAAGTCCATTCTTCCGTTAGAAACAATAACATCCGTGGGTTTTTTAGGTGCTACGATACCAAAGTGCTGGATTTCTTTTTCCAGCACCTCTGTTTGCAGCGTTAATTTACGCAGGCCCTCTTCCAGAACAAGCTTGAAATCGATATCGTGCACATAAGCCAGGTAAAACCTGGTTTGCTGGATATTATCATAGCGAAAACAAAGGTGGTCCCACAGATGGTAAGCTTCTGTCGCGCTAATTTTCTCATTGACGCTGGCAGGCACACTGTTATAATGCGGGCATTTTTTAATCCACCCTTTTAAGGTCATAAAATCAACAATTTTTGTTTCATTATCAATCGTATCCTTGGTCATCTTACTGATCATGTTTCGTATGCTATCATTGGTCATACTGTTGCGCAGCGTTCTTAAAAGGTTTTCAATATGTTCCTGTACGTATAACAGCATTTCGCCGGCAATAAACTCGTCGTTGTACATTTCTATATTACACGGCGGCGGGCCAATAATCCTGTTAGGGGCCGGAGCGTTAACTTTATACCTGTTCATTTCTTTCTTTAGTATGGCAACATTCTCATTGAGTTCGCCTACAAAGTATTTAATAAGTATTTTTAAGTCTATATCATGCACAAAATGCTCCAGGATAAGTAAACGTTCTATCTCATGGTATTTAGAATTTAAAATATCCCATAAGTTAAACGCTTCCTGGGCGTCAATCTGTCTTAGTTCTTGCTTTTGTAGTTTATTCTTAATCATTTCCAGTACCATGCAAAGAAGCCCCCTAACTTAATTGTAACTATTTTTGCCCGTGGGTTACTACTTATACCTAAAGTTTTCCCAATGCATAATACACTCAACAACCCCGCCCCATTGGTACTATAAAAAGTGTGCCAAAGGAACCGTCCCCTTGGCACAGTCCCCTTGGCACATTATAGTTTGAATTCCCGCACCACCTTGCTGGGAGAAGGCTCGCTGCCCTCTTCCTCGGTAAATGTCAAATAATTCTCATCTTCGCCACGGCTCGCTATATCCAAGAGGTTTAGCTCGACTGGCTCAATAATTACGCTTACCGGTTCGTTGGGCCTAAACTGGCGCAGTTCCAGAAGGTTTTCGTTGGTCAGTTCGATGTCGCCCAGATTCACCCGGATGGACTGAGCCCAGCCGTCGGCCAATACTTTGTTCACAATCTCAATTTTCTTGATGCGCGCCTGAAAATCTGCCTTACGCATGGTTTTTACCTCCTTTTTAGAATGGGGACACACCCCACGATTAGAGCACCCCTGCTTTGGTCATTTCCCTAAACATAAACTGGCAGGCCCGAGGCGTCCTGCCCAGGCGGGCTGCGGCTTGTTTGTAGTTTCTTTTCTGCCTGCCCATCAGCACGGCCAGGTGGTAAAGCTCGGCATTGCTCCAGGCGTTTTTGTTGCTGCGCCGACGCCCGGTGTTGAATAACTTGACTCGCTCCCGGAGTGACTCGTCGGGCAGTTCCGAGCGGTAGGACCCTACCGTCGCTGCACCCGCTGTTATACCGTGCGACTGCCCGTCCCATAATTCCTGTAAGTTATCCTCCAGCACCCGGCCGGTTTGGATGTCTACTTTAATCAAGTTTGCTACGGTTACCCCCCCCTCGTAAATTCACATATCCCTGCGGGACACAACAGGTTTTATTTCTTTGGACAGCATTTCTGAACAAGGTGAAAACCTTAAAGATCAGATCCTTCGCTGCGCTCAGGATGACAACCCAAAAGGCATTCCCTGGTACCGGCCCGCCGGCCCGTGCGCTTTTCCCACGAAGCACGGTTTTGCTTGGCCAGGTAAGTCAAGCTGCCAATGTTGTCCACCTGGTCCACCCGGGGCAGGCCGGTTTCGCTGCGCTGCTGCCCGGTCTGGCAGGTGCACCGGGCCGCAAACTCATATATCAAACGCCCCTGCTGTTCCTGGTAAAAAACCAATCCCCGGTCAACGCAAATAAAACAGGCGGGCTCTTTTTGCTGCTGCTCTACCCTCAACACCCTGGGCAGGGTAATCACCAAGCCGCAGCGACTGCAACTTCGGCGCCACTGCCGGGCGGCAAATTTCACCTCGCTGCCGCAGCGTCGGCAGACCAACTGGCTCACCTGCACCACAGTGGGCAGCACATCGGCAATGCTTTTCATGGGGCCGGTACCGCTCATTTTAGCCTCCAGTCATCCCCGGTGACCCGCTGCACATGGGCCAGTCCGCACAGCCGGCTGACAATGCGGTCATGCCCCAGGCGTTCGGCCAGTTCAGCCGGGTTGTAATTGGTAGTGGCCACCACCGGCGCGGTGCGTTCGTCCAGGATGCCGTAGATAATCTCCGCCGCCCAATCCGATGGCTTGTGGGTACCCAAGTCATCCAAGTAAAGGATGGGCGCGTCGGAAATGCCAGGCAGCGTGGTGCGAGCCACTGCCGGGCAATAACAGCACGCGCCGGTCGGCTTGTAGCGGTAATTAATTACACCGCAATTCCCGTGGTTAGCGGCATAACACCGCCCGGCGCTTTCCCGGGCCAGATGGATTTTCCCCATCGGCCGCAAATTGGCAATTAACTGATTCACGTTTACCCAGGCAC
>JAENYQ010000131.1 GCA_016841675.1 Desulfotomaculum sp. | reverse complement strand
GGCGGCGGTACTGTTTTTATTTTGGTATCCGTTGAACAGAGACGGAAGAATTGGCCGGTGGCTGTGCCGCCTTAAAAAATACCGTGAACATGCCGGCGCATTGGTTATGGTCATGATACTGTCCTTTTTATTCCAGGGCACGATGGTGCTGGCCAATGTATTTATTTTCAGGGCCATCGGCGTTGATATTCCGCTGATACAACATTTCCTGTATATTCCCGTTATTATGGCCGTGTCGATGGTGCCCCTATCCATCAACGGCCTGGGTGTACGAGAAGGCATGTATGTGCTGCTGTACGGATGGTCCGGGCTGGATGCGGCGGCGGCACTGGCCGGCGCAATGGTCTTTTTTGTGCAGGTTGGTTTAACCAGTCTTGCCGGCGGTATCATTATCGCCCTGCGCAAGTAATGGAGGTTTTTTTATGCATCATTTATCTCAACAAGCAAGCAGCAAGGCCGGGGAATACTTCGACCGCGGGTACAACTGCGCCCAGACGGTGGCATTAAGCAATATCGAGCTGCTGGGTGGGCACGCGGAAGGTGTTTTGCAGTTGGCCGCGGGCTTCGGGCATGGCATGAACGCGGGCTGTACCTGCGGCGCCCTGGCCGGCGGGGTTATGGCTCTGGGCATGTTGCTTGCCGAGCCCGGGGTCACGGGTTTTGACAAGCCTATTGCCCGGGCCGCCACTGAATTGAACCGGAGGTTCATCAGTGAATTTGGTGTGACCTGCTGTCGGTCACTGAGAAAGAAATTGTCACCTTTAAAGAACGCCCGCTGCAGGCATATTACTACGTCAACGGCCGCTATGACAATGGAGCTGTTGCAAGCCGAAATAAATGCTGTTCACCGCGTGTCGGTATAGATTTTTTTCAGTTCGGCGGGGTCGGTTCCCAGCAGGTATAACAGCTTTATTTTATGCAACAACCAGGTGGTGCGCCATTTGCCGTTAACCAGCCAGCGCCGGGCGGAGGTTGAAACCGGCCCGGGCAGCAGTACGGTTTTACCGGCCCGGCGCAGGCGGCGGGAAAAATCCCAGTCTTCCATCAACTCCAATGGCGGGAATCCGCCCACCCGGTGAAAAACATCCCGCCGGGCAAAGATGGTTTGATCCCCGAAATATATACCCGTGGTGGCGGCCCGCAGATTGGAACCGAGAGACGTTAGATAAAAAAACAACCCGGGGTGATTAATACGCATTTTAAACGCTCCACCCACCACCTGTTTGTTTTGCAGGGCCAATTCCATTTGCCGCAAAAAATCGGGGGGCAAACGGGTATCGCTGTGCAAAAATACCAGCCATTCTCCACGGGCATGCGAGGCGCCGGCATTCATTTGTACAGCCCTGCCCTTGAGGGCTTGCACAACAACGGATGCTGTTCCGGCCAGATCCGGAGTGCCGTCTTTGCTGCCTCCGTCCACCACGATTATTTCCAGCCGGTTGCCCCACTGCTGCAAGTGTTCAAGGGTGCCGGAGATGGTCTTGGATTCATTGTAGATAGGTATAATTAAACTTATCAAAGGCGATTGTTTATACATAATAGTATTAGTTTCGGTATATTGTCGATTGATTCCTTTCAGGCGGGTGAGAACATGTCCAAACCGGCCATTGCCATTATGACCAGGGTTCCCTCCCCCGCGGGTAAAACCAGATTGCGGGACATTCTTTCCCCCGAGCGCCGAGAAGACCTGCAATGGGCTTTTTTACGGGACACATTGGAAAAGGTGCGTCAGGTGCGGGGATGCAGCTATTACATTGCCGCCACCCCGCAAGAGCAAATACCCGGGCTGGCGGCGTCCACCGGCACCGGGGTGGAGATAATACCCCAGGCAGAAGGCGACCTGGGCACTAGGATGCTGGGCATAATCAAAGAAATGTTCCGCCGGGGGCATGCGCCGCTATTATTAGTTGGTACCGACGTACCCGCTTTAACACCGGCCTGCCTGGAACGGGCCATCGGGCTGCTGAAAAACTGCCGTTTGGTGTTTGGCCCGGCACGGGACGGCGGATATTACCTGATCGGCATGTCTTCCCCGGAAAGCGCGGTTTTTCAAGACATCAACTGGGGTACCGGCACCGTGCTGAGGCAGACCCTGGCCCGCTGCCGAAAGAACAACCTTGCATATAAATTGCTCGGTTATTTGAATGATATCGACCGGCCGGAAGATTTGATGGCGTTAAAGGAGCATTTTAGCCACAAAGGATTAAATGAGCTTCCTATTGCCCGGCATACTTTTAATTTTTTGTGCGGTTTGTCTGCGTCAAAGACCCACACCAAGTAAAGGCAGGTGATTATTTTGGGTGATTATTACAAGTCTGACGATCTGGACAAGTTTGCGACCATGGGTGAAGAAGCGCCGGAGTTATGGGAAAAGTTTATGCAATATTACGGCGCGGTGTTTGCAGAAGGAGCCCTGAGCGCCCGGGAGAAGGCGCTGATGGCCCTGGCGGTGGCCCACGCTCTGCAGTGCCCCTATTGTATCGACGCTTACACCCGCGAGTCCCTGGAAAAAGGCGCCGACCGGGAACAAATGACCGAGGCCGTGCATGTGGCCGCGGCCATCAGGGGCGGTGCTGCGCTGGTGCACGGGGTGCAGATGAAAAATATGATCAATAAACTTGGATTTTAAATTATTTCCGGAGGTGGAGATGGCTACAGGTTTAAACATGCAACCGTTTTTATCCGGTGACTCTGCGGAACAATTAAAACTATTGCGCGACCAGACCGGTGTACAGCCTTTTGTTGACAAGCTGGGGGAAAACGGGCTGTACCCGCTGCGTTGCAACGGTATATCCGTTTTACAAGTCAACCTGGGCAAAGTTTGCAACATGGCCTGTAAACACTGCCATGTGGATGCCGGCCCCGACAGAAAAGAATCCATGAGCCTGGAAATTGTGGAGAGGTGTTTGCAAGTGCTGGACGGTGCAAACATCCCCGTCCTGGATATTACCGGCGGCGCGCCCGAATTAAACCCGCACCTGCCGTTGCTGATCAAGGAAGCTGTAAAAATGAAACGCCGGGTGATGGTACGCACCAACCTGACCGTGCTGGAACAGGACCAGAACTACCACCTGGTGGAATATTACGCCGCGCATGGTGTTGAAGTGGTCGCTTCCCTGCCCTATTACCGGGAAAGCAACACCGACAGGCAAAGGGGCCGGGGTGCGTTCATAGCTTCCCTGCGAGTGCTGCGGCGTTTGAACAGCCTTGGTTACGGCGGTGAACAGGGCGGCCTGCTGTTGAACCTGGTTTACAACCCCGGCGGGGCTTTTCTGCCCCCGGCCCAGCAAGCCATCGAAGCAGAATTTCGCCGCGAGCTACAGTCCCGACAGGGTATCACATTTAATCAGTTACTAACCATTACCAATGTGCCGGTGGGCCGTTTCTTAAATTTTTTATGGCATTCGGGAAACCTGGAAAATTATCTGCAGCGGCTGGCCGCTGTCTTCAACCCGGCTGCGGCCCCCCGGGCCATGTGCCGCGGCATGATTTCGGTGGGCTGGGACGGTACGCTCTACGATTGCGATTTCAATCAAATGCTTGGTTTGGCCTGCCGGAACGGGCAGGCCGGGCATCCGGCCCATATCAGCAGCTTTAACCTGGAATTCCTGCAACAGCGGGAGGTGCTGCTGGATAATCACTGTTATGCCTGTACCGCCGGGAGTGGTTCAAGCTGCGGCGGTGCTACGGCGGACAGCTGCCGAACAAAAAAATAAACGGAGGCGCTGTTTAGTTTATGAAGATAAAAAACGGGCTGTTTGTAAAAATTGGTATTATTTTGGTTATAGCAGGTTTATATATATTTATTGAACCGGTGCAGATTACCGTCAAACGGTTGGTATTCATGTTTTCCATGGTGGACGTGCCCACCATGAAAAACTATATTCTATCCTTTGGGATCTGGGCGCCCGTGGTATCCTTTTTCCTGATGGTGTTCCAGTCGGTAGCGGCTCCGTTGCCCGCTTTCCTGATTACCTTTGCCAACGCGGCCTTGTTTGGCTGGGTTAAAGGCGCCATCCTTTCCTGGACCAGTGCCATGGCCGGTGCCGCCCTGTGTTACTGGATTGCCAGGTTTTACGGCCGTTCGTTGGCAGAAAGGCTGGTCAGTAGGTTTGCCCTGGATGAGGTCGATATATTCTTTCAAAAACACGGCAAATATGCCATTTTTATTGCCCGCCTGCTGCCGTTTGTTTCCTTTGACGTGGTCAGCTACGGAGCCGGTCTTACATCAATAGGCTTTTGGGAATTTTTCCTGGCCACCGGTCTGGGCCAGTTACCCGCCACGCTTATCTATTCATATGTCGGCGATATGCTGGTGGGCAGCGTAAAAACATTGGTGTCCGGCCTGCTGATTATTTTTGCGCTGAGCGCACTGTTGTTTGCCGTCAAAAAGAGCATGCGGGAAAAAAACCGGCTTCCCGGCCCGCAGCAAGCGGGAGGTGAAAATAGCGCAAACTAATCAAGACTGTCATAAATATTGATTTTTTTCAGAACGTGGAGAGAGGATGTTGAAAAATTTTGGGATCGTATCAAAAAGCAATTTTTATTGCCGTTACATTTTTAATTGTCGCCGCTGCCATTGCCGGTTGCGCCAAAAACGATAAAATTCCGGTTGTGGAGAAGGAAATTGATTTATCGGGTTATAAAAACGCCGATATTTTCATCACACCCCAGGAACTGCATGACAGGTTGGGACAGGAAGATATCCTGATTTTTGACGCCAATAAGCCGACAGATTACCCCAAGGGCCACATCCCCGGGGCAGTCAGCCTGGGCTGGCAGAGTTTTTGTGATACCAGCGGCAAAATAGGAGATGCCAACTGGGGCGTTACGCTGCCCAAGGAGGAACTTAAAGAAGTTCTGGAATCGTATGGAATAGATAACAACCAAACAATTGTTTTTTATTCCGACGTATTAAACGGACCCGGCGCCGACGGCCGGTACGTATGGCAGCTGAGAAAAGCCGATCTTGACAACGCCAAGCTGCTTTATGGCGGCCTGGAACTATGGAAGGCGTTGGGGTACGATACTGACACCGAACCGGTCCAGCCGGTACCGGCAACCGGGTTGGTTTTAAAGGACTATGATGAAGGTTACAATGCCACCAAGGATTACGTGGCGCAAAACCTGGGCCAAACAAAGATTATAGATGCCCGGACCCTGAAAGAATACGAGGGAGACACTTCCCGCGGCGAGGCCAGGGGCGGTCATATTCCGGATGCCATTCACCTGGAATGGAAGGAACTCCTGAACAAAGACGCCACTCCCAAAACAGCGGAAGAAATTATTGCCATTATGAAGGACAAGGGTATCACTCCGGAAGATGATTTCGTGCTCTACTGAACGATGGGCATGAGATCTGGATATATGTCCATGATCCTCAGAGCCGTTGGCTTTGAGCACGTTAGAAACTATGAAGCCTCCATATACGAGTGGTCGGCGGATTTCACCCTGCCGGTGGAAAAATAATACAGGTTTAAGCCAAAGAAAAGCATTTTGATAAAAAAATGCTTTTCTTTGGCTTAAAAAGTTGTATATTTATATACCAATTAAATACGATACATGCCGGACCGAATTGTAATTAAGAAGGACATATTGACAATGGAAGTTTGGTAGTTACACCCGGTGATGGTTGAACTCACCACGCTAATGGCTTTTAATCGTGATTTTAATACCTGTGAGTAGCTGCTGGTATTGCATTTGTTTGAATACATAAGTAAACTTTTATATATAACTAAAACACATCTTGATTATGCTGAAATGCTACACATGTTCCTTTATGGGACAAAGTGATGTGTTATAACAAACAATTACAGTAGGAGGTAGCTCATGTCAAAAGGGTATGTAATTACAGGCAACAGCTTTCAAGCGGGTCAAACTGT
>JAENYQ010000130.1 GCA_016841675.1 Desulfotomaculum sp. | reverse complement strand
ATGAATATCAAGAAGGATCCTGTCATTCTGAGCGCAGCGAAGAATCTTAAAAGACAAGATCCTTCGCTAACGCTCAGGATGACAGCTCTCCCCAACGGGAATTACTGAGTAAAGGGAATAATCTTGTAAAGAAATTCTGTTTTAAGTATATGGTTAAGCTTTAAGACTATGTGGCAGGGAAACTACCACATAGTCTTTTTTCGTTATTTTTCATTAACTATTTTTTGTTTTAATCATATATTGGAACAAAGCGTGTTTTCGAGAGGAGGACATTCTATACCCGGTATTCACTCAAACAACTAAGATTGCTCAAGTTATTAAATACCCTGTTGAGCGAGGGGGGTTAATTTTTAACATAGGGAGGTTTTAGGGAGCATGCCAATTCAATATTACTACAGTGAGCCTGATAATGTTTTATGTGTAAAAATTAAGGTACCGGTGGTTCTAGCCGAAGAAGAAGTGCAAGTTATTGTTGACAATATTGCCACCCTTCCAGAATTAGCCCAAAAAATTGACCACATTGACGCACTATTGCAAGACTTTGAGGCCCGGCCAATTTTCGTACATGAGGACGGTAACCGGTGGAACAGCGTAATAGAAGAAGAAGGATGGGAGAAATTCGGTTGGCACTGGAATGAACACCGTCAGCCAGTGGTGAAAAAAGTGCTGGTTAGCGGAACACTGCATAAACAAATTTATTATGTAGATAAAAACGACCACGTCAAGCACGTTGGTGAAGACATACCCTTTGCCGAGGACGTAACCCTGGATGTGGCCCAGCCCGCTGTCGACGAAAATGACGTCTATGTACAACTGCATCACAAGAAAATCGACATGCGTTGGGATTTACAGCGAAATTCCAGGCTTCAGCAAAATGGGGTTTTGATTTTCCAGGTTAAAGTTGTAGAAGAAAGGCAGATTTTTGTGCAGGTTTGCCCGCAGCTAAACGAGAGGTGTCCACGCGGTGTCAATATCATTAGGGACGGTGGCTTTCAATTTTGGGGAAACAACACCAACTCCATATTCTGGGGTGCCAGCAACGTTTTGCAGGAAGGTAACGCAGCACTGATGGGCGCTATACCCAGCGAGCCGGCATCTTTATTTCAGATTATTGAGCGGGAATTTCCTAACGTCTCACCCAACTGCCAGTACCGCCTATGTTTTGATACGAAAGAAATCCCCCGATACCGGGATGTACATGGAGGTGTAGCATCTTACAGCCTCATAGCGGAACTTTCTTTTCGTGACGCATATGGTAATGTTCTGAGCAATGAAACAAAAAGCTGGAATGCCAGCCAAATTTCTGACGATAG
Source organism: Desulfotomaculum sp. (assembly GCA_016841675.1). GTDB lineage: Bacteria > Bacillota > Desulfotomaculia > Desulfotomaculales > Desulfallaceae > BRH-c8a. The sequence goes on along the minus strand of JAENYQ010000130.1, from coordinate 4,601 downwards.
ATACTCCAACTACTGTTTAAATGCTGTATCACCTGAGGAAACAAGTGAAGCACTGGTGCGCTTCAGTTTTGAACCCCTTAATCCAGTAGACGGTGGGAAAAGAAAATTACCACCTCCATGTAAACCACCCGCACCGCCTCCACATGTACCACCAGTGCCGCCACCACACGTACCACCATATGTACCACCAGTGCCACCACCACACAAGCCACCATACGTACCACCGGTCCCACCACCACCTCCATGTGAACCGCCTGTACCGCCTGCACCTGTTAATACCAGTGCCGTACTTATTGACAACGTTACACTGGTGTGCGTGAGGGAGCTGGAAACCTAAAAGAGAGTCTAGTTAATTTAAGGGGATGGGGTTGTTGACACCTTTCGCTTTGGTGGTGTCAACAACCCCGTCCCCTTGACAACATTCGGAGATGCTTGTTAATTCAGTTGCTTACCTTAAGCCGTTTTACCGCCTGATCCAGTCCACTTAACGACAACTCAAACATGGGAAATAATTTACGGACCATAGTAATGGTATGCGCACGGTAGTTCATTTGCTCATTCCACCCACTGGTCGGTATCGGATTAAGCCAAACAGCGTGCCTGAAATGCTTGGCTAAACGCTCCAACCAGACCAGTCCCGGCTCTTTATTCATGTTGTCCCAGTCAATAGCCCCGTCCACCACGGTCAATTCACCCTCAGCCATACTTGCGTCACCGATAATGATTAGCCGGTAGCTAGCATCAAGGTTATGCAAAAAATCATAAGTTGTAATGGCATTTTCCGCACTACAGTTCGGCTTCTCATAAATATAATCATAAACACAGTTATGAAAATAATAAGTCTTGAGTTTTTTTAAGTGACTGGAACGCTTGAATGCGCTGAATAATTGGCTGCAAAGGTTGATATACATGTCCATTGAACCACCGGAGTCCATCAACAGCAATATTTTCAAGTTATTCTTACGCGGGCGATCCCAGACGAGCTCCAACCTGCCGGCATTTCGGCAGGTTGCGTCAATGGTACCGTTTAAATCCAGTTCATCCTTAACGCCTTCATGGAGATTAGTTAACTGGCGCAAAACTCGCAAAGCTGCCTCAAACTTCCTTACGCCAAGAATAGCATCACTGCGGTATCCCCGGTAATGCCGCTTGGCTGCCACCTGAATTGCTGAGAAATTGCCCGGCGCGCCGCCAATGCGCTCCCCTTTCGGGTTAACGCCACCACGTCCAAATGGCATTCCGCCGTATTTGGCCACCGTATTGGAAACCTCGGGGAAGTTCATATTAAGTCCCGGCTGTTGTATATTTTTTATACCCATGTTCTGGTACAGCGCCTGCTCATTCGGTGCAATCAGCTGGGTCGGCAACCCATTTCTCAACCATTCTAGAGCCTTACCGGCCACATCATCCGGGGTTTCAATGCCGCTAAAGTAATTTTGGAAGGCCAGGTCGTAATTATCAAATTGAGTTTCACTCTTTACCAGTACTGCACGGGCAAGATAGTAAAATTCACTCAGACTGGAAAATGCCAATCCCTCGCTCAATGCTTCCAGCAGTGTCATCCACTCGGTTAGGGATACCGGAACACCCACTCTTCTCAGCTCATATAAGAAATTAATAAACAGAGGGCAGCACCTCCATCAGGTTTGTCAAATCCGCCGTACAACATTTACCCCATCCTTTATATATATCATATTACTAACCTACAAACGTCATATTTTAAACCAAAAAATTCAATTAGGCTCCTATTTGCCTTCCTTTTTCCCTTCATAATTTGAACTTACTTCGCAACAGTATATTTTTCAGGCAATTTTCTTTGCCCCGGGGGTGGGACCAAATATTTTCGCAGGTTCCACCGTCCCGTACTTAACAGCCGGGTTACAGCTGTTTTTTCCATGCCGGTCAACCCTGCTATTTCGGCGTAATTTAATCCTAATATCTCTCGCAAAACCAATACCAACCTTTCTGTAGGCGGCAGCGTTAAAAGAGCTGCTTGGATTTTGTTTGTACAGTTGTCTTTTATCGGTGGGCCGCTTTTATCTTTAGTAAAATTTTTACCCGAGCTGGATGTGGTTTTATTTCTGTATATTAAACACATATTTTTCAAGGCTGTGCTTAAATTTATATTACCGTTTAATTCGATAAACACTCCCTTTAACAGTTCTTGGGTTTTCTTGTGACTGCCGGTTAGCCTGTAGCCTGTGTTATAGAGTAAATTTACTATTTGCTCAGGAGAATCACCCTGCTTAGACATTTCTTCCAGTTTGGTCATGGTCCCTCCCTCTTACCGTTAAAAATACGGTTAACGTGCGGCATCAAGTTCAAAATCAACCTGGGGCATTCTCTCCCCCACACTTCTCAACTGTAAAGTAACTGGGTCGTTCTCGGGCCTGGGAAAGGAAACCTTGACCTGATTATCATCAAGCCATTCCATACGGTTATGTTCCTGCCAGAATTCTTGGTCTTTAATACGAAATTCGGGGCGGTAATAATGCGGGTTAATTCGTCCGCCAGGTGATAGTCCCCGCCCATGCGGTATAAATATCGGAAAATCGATACTCTATATTGCTGATAAAGTTTTTCTACAGTCGATATGGCCATATCAAAAACCGCTCCCGGTTATTGGTGTTCGAATACAGTAAAATGTTACAGCAGTTATGCAATTTTTTTGCAACAAAAAAAACAGAGATAGTTTACATGTTAAATATCTCTGTTCCAAATACCTTTTTAACTATTATGTTAAAATGTGGTTATAAGTACTGATTATTTAGTTGTTCCTCTTGATTCCCGGCCCATTTATATTAAAGACTTAATAACTACCTAAAATGTTCCTATTAGTGCAAAATAAAAGACCCCATTAAGCGGTCTTTATCACTAACCATTCACGTATTAGTTATTCATATCACCACGAAGCATGCCTCTTGCGGCCTTAGTCGGGTCTTCGGGTATATTGCCAGGGGATTTTCGGAAAGCTTAGCCGGCCTTTCAAAAATTCCCTAAAAAGTCTGTCCCACGTAAAATTTGCTTGAATTGATTAGTAAAATGATATAATATTGATCCCTGAAGAAGACGCCCTGGTGCATAACGTGGATACAGGCGTATTGTAGTAACCCTGTACAGTATATTATATAGGGTACTGGATGATCGTATTGTAATTGCAGTTTGCTTAGAATTGTCGGCGTACGTAAAGCTACATACTGTTATTAATTTTGATGAGGAAGAATGGCATAACAATGAAGGTGAGGGAAGGGAAGACGTGGATAATAATAACATTATATTATTTGAAGAAAAATATAGGGAAAAGATGTGTTTGAAAGATAAAATTGAAGTGACCATAAATGAATTTGAAAAGTTTATAGAATTTATTAAGTGTGAGAAGCCCGGATTATCTGCAAAGAAAGGTGTATTTGGTAAAAAAGACTCATTTAAGCTAAATCAAATACTTGGTTATAAAAAGAATGTCAATAAGCCTAATTACACTCAGGACCAATACCCGGTAATTGATTTAATGTTTTTACTTGCTCTGGCTGGAAGGTTTTATATAAAGGCAAATGATGAAAAAGGAAAAGCTGTATTGGTAAAAACCCCTGCGCTGGAGAGTTATCAGCGCTTGAACCTGCATGAAAAATATGTATATTTGCTACAAACATATTGGACAAAATATGATTTTGATGCTAACTTTGGCCGATGGGAACCTGCAAGCTCCTTGAGGAGTCTTTTAACTTTAATTGCCAATGCGGATGCAAAACAAAGGATTATAAAAGATGACTATAATCCTACACGCTTCTTTTATTCAGAAGGTGCACCGATTTTTCATCAATTGAGATTTTTTGGGTTTGGAGAACTTGAATTGATAGATGGCGTTAAATTTAGATATGAAGATTCAATTAGAGCTTTTATCCCCAGTGAATTTGGGATATATTTAAGTGGGTTCCTTCTTGAGGAAGCTTTCATCACCATGAATTCAAAGTCTATAAATTTTTTACTAACAGATCATGGGAAAAAGATTAAGCCCGAGAAAGATAAGAATCCGTTTAAAATTTTTATAAATATGTTTCCGAAAGAAGTTAAAAGGACCGTTGTTACAGAAAAGGAAGACAGGACAGGTGTTTACACATTCAAGGTTAGCTTGTCAAAAAAACTTTGGAGAAAAATAAGCGTATCCCACAAGCATTCTCTATCTGATTTACACATGGCAATCCAAGAAACTTTTGATTTTGACAATGACCATCTATATGCTTTTTACGTTGGCGGAAGCCGGAGAACCGGAAAAGCTATATATTGTGCTTATGCTGAAAGCGAAGGGAGCACTGCGGAAGAAACTACAATTGCTGATTTGGGATTATTTAAAGGCCAAAAGTTGCTGTATCTTTTTGATTTTGGGGATGAGTGGAAATTTGATATACAGCTTTTGAGCATAGATAAAAATTCGGTACCGCCTATAAAGCCTATAATTGTTGAAACTAAAGGAGAGTCACCGGAACAATATTATGATTGGTAAAAGCTACTAATTCCGAACATTTAACCTTATTGCTGGCTTTTGCGTTTGTTTTCTTGCTTGCCGTGCCGGCGCTTGCCGTGCCGGCGCTTGCCGTGCCGGC
>JAENYQ010000129.1 GCA_016841675.1 Desulfotomaculum sp. | reverse complement strand
AGCGCAGCGAAGAATCTTAAAGACTAGATCCTTCGCTACGCTCAGGATGACAAGCCAGTTTATTATTCTGACTACTGACTACTGACTACTGACTACTGACTACTGAATACCTGAATACTAACTCCTGACTCCTGACTCCTGGATTTATTGCAAATCCCTGATTACCGCCACTTCCTCGCACTTGGGAAACTTGGGGCAGTTGATACACTCTTTCCAGACCTTTTGGGGCAGCTCTTCCTTGGGTATAATGGTAAATCCGCACCGTACGAAAAAAGGATCTTGGTAGGTGAGAGCAAACACCTGGGGAATTTCCAGGTCTACCGCCTCGGCCAGAAAAGCTTCTACCAACCCGCGGCCGATACCGCGCTGTTGATAGTTTTCGTCGACGGCCAGAGCACGGATTTCCGCGAGGTCTTCCCAAATAACGTGCAGCGATCCTACACCGACAACCAGCCCGTTCAGTTCAGCAATCATAAATTCCCGAATGCACTCGTATAGCGAGGAACGGGAGCGCCCCAGCATTAAGTCTTTTTCGGCAAAGTGGGTAATAAATTGGTGGATGGTCTCTACATCTGATATCTTAGCTTTGCGTATCAGCACTGGCATCAATCCTTTACAAATTCTTCACCGCGAAGTCTACTGCGTTACGGAACAGCGGAATACCATGTGGTTCACCAAGGTGCCCACGGCGCCAGTTGGGGTGGTGGTATGTTTCCACATAACGCTCGGGGTGTGGCATAAGACCCAGCACTCGGCCGGTGCTGTCACAGATCCCGGCAATGGCGTTTAGTGAACCGTTGGGGTTTAAGGGGTAAGCCGCAGTGGCTTTTCCAGTGATTGGGTCAGCGTATCGAAAAACCGTCTGGCCGCTGCTTTCAATGCCGGCCAAAGTTTCCGCCCCGGTGTAGAATTTCCCTTCGCCGTGGGCCACTTGGTACTGGACTACAGTTCCCTCCATCCCGCGGGTGAAGATGCAGGGTGACTCTTCGATCAGCAGGTGGATCCACCGACACTCGAAGTGTCCGCTGTCATTGTGCATCAGGGTGGCGCTGATGGTACCCAGTTCGCTTCGGGGCAGTAAACCGGTGCGTACCAGCACCTGAAACCCGTTGCAGATGCCGATTACCGGCTTGCCGGCGGCCACAAAGTTACTAAGTTGTTCTTTTAAAAGCGAAGTGAGTTCCACCGACAAAATTTTACCGGAGTGAATATCGTCACCGTAAGAGAAGCCCCCGGGGATGGCCAAAATTTGGTATTCAGCCAGCTTTCTGGCGCCCGAACGAAGTTGGTTCACGTGGACCATCTCGCACTGCCCGCCGGCTTGCTCAAAGGCGTAATAGGTTTCCAGGTCACAGTTGGTGCCATCGGTCCTTAATATACATACCTGTGGTTTCATGCTCCGAACACCTCCCGCATAGGCCTGCGCCAGGCCTCGAACAAAGTTCCCGTAGCGGTCGCAAACAATTTACTGGCGCCGCGATAAATACTTATATTTTTGCTGTCGTTAGTACGACCCAGCACCAGGTGCGATACGCCAGCAAACAACTCCCAAGCTGTCTCCATGTTTTCCACTTCCACCAGGAAACAGCCCGCTGTTTCGTTAAACAGGAAGTAATCAGCCCGGCTGTCTTCGGGGATAATAATATCTGCTCCTGTTTCACCGCCAAAGCACATTTCGGCCAGGGCCGCTAAAAGGCCGCCTTCGCTGATGTCGTGGCACGCTAAAACCAAACCTTTGCGGCAGGCCTGGTGGATAGCATTAAATACCCCGGGTAGCGTGGGCAGGTCAATCTGTGGTACCCGGGAAGAGCTGGCACCAATAATTTCGAAGTAGGCGGAACCACCCATCTGGTTGACGTCGCGTTGCCCCACCAGCACCAGGGCGCTGCCGGGCCGCTTGATGTCCGAGGACACTGTGGCGGTTACGTCTTCTACCCGGCCGAAACAGGATACACAAAGTACCGGGGGTATTTTAATCACTGCTCCGTCCCTGGCCCGGTAAGTACTGGATAAACTGTCTTTGCCGGATATAAAGGGCATCCCCGTGGCGTTTACAAAATCGGTGCAAGCATCCACCGCCTGATCCAGGTCATGCAGCGACTCTTCATCGGGGTAAGGCCAAATAAAGTTGTCGATTAACACCAAGTCTGCCGGATTGGCCCCCGTGGCCACGGCGTTGGACACCGCCTCAGCGGCGGCCCAGAGGCTGCCGTGGTACGGGTCGGCCAGGTTTAATACCGGGTTCATGCCGTGCGCTATAAGCATCCCGTATTTTTTGCCCGGCACCGGGGCCAGTACTACACCGTCATTGGGAGCGTTGCCGGGTAGACCGCCGAAAGGCGGCAGAGCGCTGCTCCCTTGTACCCCGTGGTCATAAACCCGCACAATTGGTTCCTTGGAGCATACGTTCAGATGCGCCATAATTTCGGTGCAAGCTTGCACCCAATCCGCTGGTGCACTTGGGTGATCTTGTTGAACTGTTTTTAGCTTTTTAACTGCTGTCATGGTGCGTTGGGGCAGGCCATTATGCAAAAACTCCATGTCCAGTTCGCAGATCCGGTCCTGCTTGTAATATACTTCCAGCCGTCCGGTAGCGGTAAATTCACCGATCGCGGTAGCTTCCACATTGTGCTCGGCACAAATGGTCAGTACCCGCGGCAAGTTTGCAGGGGTTACGGCCAGGGCCATCCGCTCCTGGCTCTCAGAAAGCCAAATCTCCCATGGCGCCAGACCCGGGTATTTGACCGGGGCCTGATCCAGGTGAATTCTAACTCCGCTATGCTCACCCATTTCACCGAACGCCGAAGCGAAACCGCCGGCGCCGCAATCGGTAAGGGCTCGGATTAATTTTTCGTCTCTAGCTTTCAACAGCGCATCGCTCATGCGTTTTTCCTCAATGGCGTGGCCAATCTGCACTGCGCTGGCGTTTACATCCATCGTCCGGTGCGTCATCTCGCCGCTGGAGAAAGTAGCCCCGTGGATGCCGTCCCGGCCGGTCCGGCCGCCTACCGCCACCGCGATATCACCTTGCCGGGGCTGACCCATTTGCGCATCTGCAGCGGGCATAATACCGTAAGCGCCCACAATAATAGTGGGCTTGGCCCGGAAGTCGTAATGAAAATGCAGTGAGCCATTGTTGGTGGGTATACCCATCCGATTGCCGTAATCGCGCACTCCGGCCACTACCCGTTGCAGCAGGTAGCGGGGATGCAGACACCCTTCAGGTACCTCATCCGTCGGCAGGTCGGGCGGTGCAAAACAAAACATATCGGTGGAGGCAACCACCCGGGCGCCCTTGCCGGTGCCCATAATATCTCTAAAGACGCCACCACTGCCGGTCATCGCCCCGCCGTAGGGTTCTATGGCCGAGGGTGAATTATGCGTTTCCACCTTACCGCAAATGGCCAGGTCGTCATAAAGGGCCACCACGCCGGAGTTGTCTACAAAGGCGGACAACACCAGTGGGTGGGCGGCATCGGCAGTGGCTTGCTGTAACCGTTTTAAAAGCGGCTTTTTAGGTTTACCATCAACAATAAGCTGGGCTTTAAAGGTCTTGTGCACGCAGTGCTCGGACCAGGTTTGGGCTAAGGTCTCCACTTCGCAGTCGGTAGGATCCCGGCCCAGTTCGGTAAAGTAGCTTTTAATGGCTAGCATTTCATCCAAGTTTAGAAACAGGCTGTCCCTGCTCAATTCCATCAGGGCGTCGTCATTCATTGACCTGATTGGTATAATTCTTGTGTCGGCGGTCTTGCCACTGATTACCAGCGTTATTGGTCGTTCTTTGACTACTCGCTCAACCGTTTCGTTGACTAGCAGTCGGGTATTAATTGTTTCTACTTCCGCTGCGGTAACAGTACCGAAAAAACCGTATTCGGTGCTGGCATCGGCAGCCAATAGGCCGCTAATGCCCAAATCAGCAGCGGCTTTCATAATTGAGCCCGCTTCAGGGTTCATCACCCCGGGTTTATAGGCCACTTCTACCAGTACAGCGGCTTCATTAATTGGGGACATTCCTCCGCAGGATGTGCGTCCCCTAACTTCAATTGGGGACATTCCTCCGCAGGATGTGCGTCCCCTAACCTCTATTATCGGTTCGTTTAAAGTATAGCGCTGGAAAACATCTTCGGCCAGCAGACTTTGGGCTAGCAGCTTGGCATCGGTTTCGGAAATTCCCTCGAAACGATAAACCCTGGCCGTAGCTATTCGGTCTATACTGTGGATACCTAAAAATGTTTTAATTGTGTGCAACAAGCTGTCGCCCCTGGGGTCATTTACATGGGGCAGGTTGGTTACCCGTACTTCCTGAATGGGCATTATTTCCACACCTCCGGGTTGTGACGACATTAGTATAGGAAAAACAAAAGTTTCCGGCCCTTACTCATTCCATAGGCCGAAAACTACTAAAGCTATTTTAATATTAGTATTCAGTATTCAGAATTCAGTATTCAGAATGTTTCCGGCAGTCATCGGTTCTTTAATTCTGACTCCTGAATTCTGACTCCTGCATACATTTTATTATATCCGCTACAAAAAAACAACTCGAATTATCTGGCTGAACTATACCTAAGTTACCTTTATAATCACCTGGTCGGCCTGCCCCTGGTTAAAAACATAGTATTGGTCGTATTCCTCTTCGGTGATGGCCCGGGCGGCGCGGCCCAGTTTTTGCATATGCTTTTTAATTACCGCCGGTTCAACGTTTCGTTCCCGGGAGACGTTTTGCTTCAAGCATAGATCCAGGGGTACGTTAAACAGTACCAACAGGGTGTGGCAGTTGTGTTTAGCGGCCAGTTTTTTAAGCCTGAGCCTGGCACTTCGGTCCAGAGCGGTGGAATCGGCCACGGTAATCCGCCCTTGGGAAAGGCGCATGTCGATTAATAGGTGAAATATTTTAAAAGCCATGCCGGAAACGGACAGATCGTTTTCATCATCGCTGATCAAGGCCCGGCAATGGTCCGAGGAGACAATTTGTGTTTCCAGAAAGTATTTGCGGGCAAAGGTTGATTTGCCGCAACCGGCGGGTCCGCATAGTATAATCAGCGTATTCACAGGGATCTGGATCGTTTTCAAGTTAATCCTCCCAGCACTAAGGTAACCTTGGTATATAGGCTTATTATATGGACTGGACCATAAAAAAACACTCGCCGCCAGGGCGCTTTTTGTTTTAGCATTTTGGCCCGTCGGTGTTATTTTTGAGTGCAGCGCGTTGTTATAAACGCATTTGGTCATCCTAAGTTATGTGTTCTCCACTCTGAATGCAGCTGTCCACTCTGAGCGCAGCTGCTTGTCATTCTGAACGTAGCTGCTTGTCATTCTGAGCGCAGCGAAGAATCTTAAACCTCAAGGTAATCGCCAACCCTAAAGATCAGATTCTTCACTTCGTTCAGAATGACAGCATGTGGACTATCAGTGTAAAGCGTACGCTATAAACGCATTGTCATTCCAAAAGTATCGTGTTGTCATTCTGAACAAAGTTGATTGTCATTCTGAGCACAGCGAAGAATCTTTATCTCCAGGTATCAGATAAATCCACCCATTGTGGATTTACACTTTCTATCAAAGCATTTTTTTTGCGTCGTGTCCAACTCTTAATCTGTTTTTCCCTTGCAATAGCAGCTTTTACGTCTGTTGTGCTATCGAAGTATACCAATTTGTGAACATTATATTTTTCGGTAAACCCTTTAACGAGTTTGTTTTTGTGTTCATACAAACGCTTTTCAAGATTATTTGTTATACCTGTATAAAGAACCTTGTTTGACCAATTCGTCAGTATGTAAACATAGTACATGCAAACTCGGCCTTTCTAGAAAATTCTTCACTACGTTCAGAATGACAGCGAATGACAGCATGTCGCATCCTTGCATATGGTTGTCATTCTGAGCGCAGCAGCGAAGAATCTTAAACCTTAAGGTTACCGCCAACCCAAAAGATTAGATTCTTCACTACGTTCAGAATGACAGCAAATGACAGCATGTCGCATCCTTGCATAGGGTTGTCATTCTGAGCGTAGCGAATCTTAAACCTTAAGGTTATCGCCAACCCAAAAGATTAGATTCTTCACTACGTTCAGAATGACAGC
>JAENYQ010000128.1 GCA_016841675.1 Desulfotomaculum sp. | reverse complement strand
GTAGTTAAGCAGCCACGACGGTATCGTGGAGTCTTACCTTAAAAACCGTAAATAGCATTTGTTTTCCTAGTGGGAATGGCAAGTGTTGTTGGCCAGATTGATCCTGCTTTCGGCGTGCCGAGGATTTACCTGGCAGACGAGCAGATGTATAGGTCGAAAAAACAAGGAAGGAATCAAGTAGCATATTAAAGTTTTAGCATCCGTTCTTGCAATAATTGTAGCGTGGAAGGTAAAAATACATAATGTCGGATGGGTTATTAAAACTCATGAACAAAGAGGAGGCCAATATGCAAAAGATTATCCCCCACTTATGGTTTGATAAAGAAGCCGATGAGGCATCAAAATTTTATATGTCCCTATTTGAAGGTTCAAAATTCAAGGGCAAAACCACCCTAAATGATACACCATCGGGAACAGTAGATATGATTACAGTTGAACTGGCCGGACAAGAGTTCATGCTGCTGTCAGCGGGCCCATATTTTAAATTTACACCAGCGGTATCATTTCTCATCGCTTGTAGTTCTGTGGCAGAGGTTGAAATGCTATGGGAGAAACTTATCGAAAATGGCGCAGCGCTTATGCCCTTGGAAGCCTATCCGTTTAGCGAAAAATATGGCTGGGTGATTGATAAGTACGGCCTTTCTTGGCAGATAATGCACAGCGGAGACTTCGAAATTAAGCAAAAAATCACACCAACACTTATGTTTGTCGGGGATCAGTGCGGAAAAGCAGAAGAAGCCATCCGTTTCTATACGTCTGTGTTTAATGATTCAAAAATAGGCGATATCCTCAGATATGGCGAGGATGCTGCGCCGGACAAACCTGGCACGATCCAGCACGTGGCATTCACACTCGAAAACCAAGACTTTGCCGCAATGGACAGCGCCTATGATCACGGCTTTACTTTTAATGAAGCCATTTCATTTATTGTGCACTGCGATACACAAGAAGAAATAGACTATTACTGGGATAAGCTATCTGCTTTCCCTGAAGCAGAACAATGTGGTTGGTTAAAGGATAGTTATGGATTTTCATGGCAGATCGTGCCCACGATTTTGAGTAATATGATGCAGGACAAGGATCCTAAAAAAATGGCACAAGTGACGGAAACTTTTCTTAAAATGAAAAAGTTTGATATTGCTGGATTGATCCAGGCTTATGAAAAATAATTCCCAAAATTTAATTTGCCAGATATCAGATAATTTTAAACTCCAAAAGAACAGTTCTCTTTGCTTTTAAAGACTTAAGGGGACTCCTGGAACTTTACTTTTATGATATAATTATACCCAAAAAAGAGTGATACACTTGGCGGAATACGACCTGATTATCAAGGCATTGGCCGAACGCTATATGGGCCATATTGCTTCTTTTGTCCGTGGTATTGAAGTAGCAGTGGAACAGATCCAGGTCACGGACAAAGAAGCCGTGGCCGTACAGCGAACTTCGGACGCACTAGTCAAGATACAAGAGGATGGTTACGAGTATCTGATGTTGGTGGAGTTCCAGGCTAGGCCGGATCGGAAGATGGCCGAACGGCTTTTAGAGTACACGGCCATGCACCACCGTCGACACGAAAAGCCGGTATACCCAGTGGTAATAAACCTTACCGGCAAAGGACGGCAGGCCGAACAGTACAAAATGGACTGCTTGGAATTAACCGTGGTTGACTTCAACTATCGCATGATCAACTTGGAGGATATAACAGGCAGGGATTTTCTCTACCGGGGTCCGGTGGGTCTGTTGCCTCTGGTGCCACTAATGCGGCAGGATGAACTACCTGAACAGGTACTGGAAAAATGTGCGAGCCGACTGGAAAGTGAAGTTGCGGCGCAAGACGAGAGGGCAACCCTTTACGTGGCCCTTGCTGCCCTGTCGTCCTTGAAATTATCGAAGGAGCTAATTCTAAAAGTTCTGGAGGTGAGCAAATTGGAAAACCTTCCGCTGTTTGACGGTATCCGTGAACAATGGGAAGCTAAGGGTGAAGCCCGAGGTGAAGCCCGAGGTGAAGCCAGAGGTGAAGCTAAAGGTGAAGCCAGAGGTGAAGCTAAAGGCAGGTTAAATGCGCTTTTTGATATGCTTGAAGCTAAATTCGGCAAGGTGCCGTATGATTTACGCAGCCAGCTCTCGGAGCTTAAAGACCCAGTAACTATTAAAGATACCATACGTAAAGTTATAAGTGCTAAAACGATTGATGATTTTTGCAGGTTACTAAAAAACCAATAACAACTACATTTATTTCTAATTTCTTGCCTCCGGGTTTCCCCGGGGGTTTAATTTAGAAAAAAAGTCCCCATGTAAGAGGTGGTGATGATGCGCAGCCTGCCCCGCCTGGTAAATTCCTTTAGCTCATCAATAATAATCCGCAGGCCGCTCAACTAACGGCAAATTAAAATGATGCGATGCGGTTGAAAGGGGGGGGATGATCAAGATGGCTGACTTTCGTCTTAAGTTTCCGGAGAGTCTGGGGCTGATAGGTCTCTTGGGCCTAATCGGGGTTATAGGCAATTTTTTAGATTGGAGTTTACTTAAACCCTGGCTAGCTGCCTTTGCCGCTTTTTGTATCTTCGGTCTGCGGTTCTTCCATGACCGCCGGTTAGGGTTTCCGGAAAGACTGGGACTGCTCGGCTTTTTCGGGTTTCTAGGGTTTTTGGGCTATATTCCCGGGGCGGAATTTCTCAAGTCTTTGTTTGCCTTCTGGAGCTTTGCGTTTTTCTTTGCTTTCTTGGGTCGCCGCCGAAAAAGCATCCATTGAACAAGCTGCCAGAACACCACGCAAACACTCATGAGGTGCATTCAAATGAGATTAAATAAATCTGAGCGAATGATTGTTCTAACGGTATGGTTTATAATTTTGTTTACTTTACCGGTTCTAACTGACATTTATTATGCAACGTTTTATTATGCAGGTGTACTTTTGCCCGGAGAATCTGGAAGACCTGCCCGGTCTTCCAGATTCTCCTAAAAGGGGTCTGACCCTCGCCTCGTAGTGGGGGAGCCTCAAATTTGTTTTAACACTTTATAAACTGCTTCTTTTCCTTTTTACAAAGCCGCATAATTGTATCTTTGCCCGTAATCAATGCCACGGGCAACCCCCCCGGTGGCTGCAACCACTGGCCGCTTAAAAGAATATTATCCAAGCCTTTAATGCACCCCGGGTGGTCCATCATCTTGCCGCGAACGGTGGGTAAAAACGGCATGAACGCGCCCCGGTAGGCATTGCAATACCTTTCGTATGTTTTCGGCGTAGTAACATCAAGTACTTTCAGTTTGCCCCCCATGCGGGGAAACCGGGTTTCAATGGCCTGCACAACCTCTTCGCCAATCCTCGCTTTTTCCCGGCGGTATGCCCGGGAATCTTTAGCCAGGGCGTGCCAGGCCTCATAATCGGAATGGAATTGGTTGATGCTGCAGGTAATCAGGGTGTGGCCATCCGGCGCAAAGGCGGGCTCGTGCTGATAATGGGTCATTGTTAAATGACTAATTGGCTTTTGATGGATCTTAAAACCAGCAACCGGAAAGCGAAAAGTCCGCGGCAGGTCGCCCATCGTGCCTGCATAACCCAGCGCCACACGGATTTCCGAGGCCAGCGGATAGTCTTTCGGATTATTAAATCGTTTTTCAAAAGCACTATCGGGGTACTGACCTTTCAGCAGCCGCTCATAAAACATGTGTGCATCGCAGGCGGCAATGAAATAGTCGGCCCCGAAGGTTTTACCATTGCTGCAGGTTACGCGGCGCACCTTGTTACGATCAATAACCAACTCCACGGCTTCACACCGGGTTTCAATGGTTCCACCCAAGGCCAGATAACGCTCCTCCATACGCATCGCCAGCGCTTTGGAGCCCCCATAAGGAATAGAAGCCTGCCCCTTGGTGAAGGCCGCCAGCGCAAAGAAAACCGACGAGGCGCTGTAACCTTCCGGCAAAAAAGAAGCCAGGACCTCCCGTAGCGCCGGGTGCTTAAAGGTTTTAGCGTACTCCGTTAAACTGATCTTGCCGTACTTTTGCATAATCATGCCCGCGTCTTTCATGGCCATCATTAACCTGAATTTTTCCACAAGCGACATTAAATCCAACGGTTTGGCCACAGGTACTTCAAAGGATTGCAGCTGACAAATAGCCTGGCAAAAATTATTAATGGTCTCTTCGTCTTGTGGCGATAGTTCAAGCCAGCTGGATTTCAACCGGTTAAGGTCGCGATAAAAATGCACCGTGACGCCTTCGTGCTCGAAAGCTAAAAAACTTTCGGGATGAAAAATCTCCACCCCGTCCAGGGCACCAACCGTGGTCCAAAGATCGTGTATCGGGGTTCCTTCTTTGGTTCCCACCAGCCAATGGATGCAGCCATCGATGTGATAACCTTGCCGGTTCCAACCAGTGCATTCCCCGCCCAAATTATGGTTTTTCTCCAGTATAATACTTTCAATCCCATTTATCCGGGCAAAGATGCCCGCACTGAGACCGGCGATTCCCCCACCAATAATAACTGCCTTTTTCATTCTCTAATTTCCCTCTCGTTTTAAATTTTGCACAAGTAAGAGATCCTCTCCCATTTCCATCAGCAGCGCTTCAACGTCTTGCTCATCCAGCCAGGACGGCATGTGGCCGTTGGCAACCATAACCGAAAGCCCCAACTGAAAAATGCGCATTTTTAAAAACAGGCGCTTTCGTTCATCCAAATTCCAACCCCGCATGGATTCATCGTCAGCAAGCGCTTCAACCATAGTATTTTCAACAGCTTCATAAGAATTCATGTACGGATTTGGCTGCATTACCAGTTCACGAAAAAGTACCGGGTACTCCCGCGCGAACGCTAAACTGGCTTTCCCGATGTTTTCAAATAAATGAGGTCCTTTTTGTTGGGCCAGCATGGCATCGGAAACGGCAAAAACACGCTTGACCACAGCCCCAATCAAGTCATCAATTGTGGCAAAGTTTACATAGATTGGCGCCACTGAACTCTGCAGGCGTTTTGCCACATTGCGGGCGGTAACTCCTGAAAAGCCTTCTTCTTTGGCAATTTTAAAAGCGGCTTCTACAATATCTTCTTTGGTGAATTTAGTTTTGGGTGGCATAAACCCCCGACCTTTCTCTTAGAATAAAACAACTGTTGTCATATAACCTTTATTATATAACATATGTTATATAATAAATAAAAATATCCTATTTGTCAAGAAAAGAGCTTCGTTTAGAATTTGATATCCGCCGGCGTCAACCTTACCACTTTTGGCCTGGGGGAGGATTTTGAGGAAGACCTGCTGCAGCCGATGGCCGAAGCGGGGGGCGGTAACTTTTATTATATTGAGTCGCCGGATCAGATACCGGGCCTGTTCGAGCAGGAGATGGCCGGCCTTTTAAACATTGTGGCCCAGAACCTGGCGGTTAAAGTCAAACCCGGCCCGGTGGTTAAAGTGCCCGGCGTGCTGGGTTACCCCTTTGCTGCCGGTGATGATGTAACCGTCACAGTGCATCAGTGTTTGAAGAGTTCATTTTAAAAGATGAGCAGGTAAATGGTGACTTTGCCCGTTTGTTAGCTGTCAGAGCTAAACTGCATAATGAACTTGGAGACAGCAATCAGGCAGAAATGGACCTGGATCGGCGTTAAATTTACATGCATCCTACGGAAAAAATTGCTAGGCTTTTTGCGAAAGCGGCTAAACATATTGGCTGTCGAAACGCTTATTGATATGCCCGGATAATCTGGAAGACCTGCCCGGTCTTCCAGATTATCCTAAAAGGGGTCTGACCCTCGCCTCGTTATGGAGATAAGCCTTAAAATCCCTGGACATAACGCACACTCCCAGTTATATTAGACTTGATATCTGGTTTAATGGCCTCAGCAATAACCAAATCAACTTTTCGGTCAAGTAACTCTTCAAGAAAATATTTTAAATCCATATAGTTATCAAACGTTTTTTGGTCATGGTGAAATTCCACTAAAACATCTACATCGCTAAAATCAGTCTGTTCCCCCCTGGCAAAAGATCCAAAAAGCCCTATCCTTTTAACTCCATAGCCCTTTATCATCGGCATATTAATTTCAATCCTTTGCAATATAGAATCTGTATCATACATTATTATTCCCATTCCTTTCGCTTCGCTCAAGGCACAAAACGTAATGAAATGT
>JAENYQ010000127.1 GCA_016841675.1 Desulfotomaculum sp. | reverse complement strand
ATCGTGGTGCGGGTACGCGTGGTAATTCTGAACGAAGTGAAGAATCTAGATCCTTTGCTAACGCTCTTAGATAACAGCTCACCCCCCGCGGTGCACAATTGTTTTGGAACAAAAAAAGAGAGCTGCTTCTATAAGCCGGCTCTCTTTTTGCTCTTATTCATAAACCCTGATTATTTCTGCCCCACCCTGCACGGGGTAAATCATTAGAACAGGTCCGCCAAAAAAGGCTTCGACGGTAATGCCCTCTTTTAAACTATCTGTAGATATAATTTCGTCGGTGTCTCCTCTGTAAATCTTGGTCTCATCGGTAATCATAACGTTTGCTTTATCATAAGCGTTGCCTTCTTGTTGCTCGCCTTCTACAAATATGCCGGTTATATCTTGATCGTCATTAAGAATCAGTTTGGTCACTTTTCCGCGAACATCAACTTTTTCCAGGGATGAGACAAGCCAACTAGCGCCCTGTTTTTTTACGGTAACATATTCGCGCATCGAAAATGTACTTTGCGTAGAATCGGTATAGGTGAAGACCACTTCATATTTAACTGTCTGCTCATCAATGCTGCTTTTTTCAATAACTTCATATTTTTCAACCCACGGGCTTGATGTTCCGGTGGACCAGTTGCTTTCCGCAAGTTGCTGGTACCACTCTTTTTGCAGTTCCGGTGTCATCACTGCATACTGTAAAGCTCCGTTTCTTGTTTTTACCCCTTGGGCCCAAGTTTCTGCAGCAGTCACAGCATCTTTTGCCGCCAGAGCTTCTTCCAGACCAGTCACCCGGGAGTTTGGTACCTGTACTTTATCTGGTGTTGGTGTTTTAGCGGTAAGAATTCGGACGGTGCTGCTTTCCGCATCCCAGACTACTTCGGCGCCAAATTTCTCTGCAATAACCCGCAGGGGCACCAATACCCTTCCGTTTTCAATGACCGGTGCCACGTCTGAGTTCAATTCATTCTCATCAAACACAATTTTTATTGGCGAAAAGGCATAGGCAGATGCTACTATTGCTGTTGAAAGTACAAACAGAATAGCAAATGCGATAATTTTCTTTTTCATTATTCCATCCTTTCATTTCGTTAAATAGGCGCCTTTATTCATATAGACGAAAAGTCTTAACATTTGTTCCAAATGAATAATGCAAGAGTTGCCGGGTCGAGAATACTAATCAACAAGCTTATCTTAGTTCTTCCTGACAAACGGGCAGAAGTTGTTGCATTATCTTCACATTACGCCTGGTTAGGATATAATTAAAAAAACGGTGCAATATTCCTTGGCAAGCGCCAGGTGTTAATTTCAGGAATTGCAAAAAAAAAGGGGGAGTTTTTATGATTGACCCGCGGATTACTGTATTGGCCCAAAACCTAATCCGGTATTCGTGCGCATTGCAGGGCGGAGAAAAGGTTTTAATAGAAAACACAGGCTTTGAGGCACCGTTGGTAAAGGAATTAGTAAAAGAGGTCTATCGCATTGGCGGTTTGCCCTTTGTTTCATTAAAGGACAGTTCCATTGAAAGAGCCTGGCTGTTAGGCGCGGGAGAAACACAGGTAAAAATGCGTGCCCAATACGAAGCGGCCAGGATGAATGAAATGGATGCCTATATCGGTATTCGATCGGGGGCTAACAGCGCCGAGTTGTCGGATGTGCCTGCGGACAAAATGGATCTATATAACAAATTTTTATGGGAAGTGGTGCACGGAAAAATTCGGGTAGCTAAAACAAAGTGGGTTGTATTAAGATACCCGTCACCATCGATGGCCCAACAGGCCGGCACCAGTACGCAAGCTTTTGAAGACTATTATTTTAATGTATGCAATCTGGATTATGCCCAAATGTCTCAGGCTATGGAGCCGCTGGTTGAATTAATGAACCGCACCGATAGGGTTAGAATTGTGGGGCGCGATACTGATTTGACTTTCTCCATTAAGGGCCTGCCGGCGATCAAATGTGCGGGAAAAAGAAATATACCGGACGGTGAAGTTTACTCGGCACCGGTTAGAGATTCGGTAAACGGTTATATAACCTATAATACCCCGTCCCTGTTCCAGGGGGTTGTTTATGAGCAGATTAGATTTGAATTTAGCAACGGGAAAATTGTCAAAGCGACGGCCAACGACCCGGAGCGGATTAATAAAATTTTGGATACAGATGAAGGGGCTAGGTATATCGGTGAATTTGCCTTGGGTGTTAACCCGTATATTACCATCCCCATGAAAGACACTTTGTTTGATGAAAAAATTTCCGGTTCTTTTCATTTCACACCGGGCAGTGCGTACGATAGTTGTTTTAATGGAAACAAATCCGCCATCCACTGGGACTTGGTATGCATCCAAACTCCCGGGTATGGCGGTGGGGAAATTTATTTTGACGATGTGCTTGTAAGAAAGGACGGTAGATTTATAATCAAACAACTTGAAGGCTTAAATCCCGAAAACTTAATGTGACATATTTATGTTGATTAAACAAACTAAAAGCAGCCTCGAACACGTTAGATACGTTTCGAAGCTGCTTTTAGTTTGTGGCCGAACATGTGGACACCAACCAAAACATATGGGCGCACTGCTTCTTTAGGCGCTTTCGTAGTAGATATTTTCCGGTTCCACACCTGCACCGTGCAAGACCTTCAGGGATGCGTTGATCATGGGCTTAGGTCCACACATATAAACTTTATAACCCTTTAAATCCATTTCTTTAATCACATCGGTAACAAATCCTTGCTTACCAGACCAGTCTTTATCGGCCGCGGCCACCTTGATATATTCAAATTTACTGCTCTCGGATTGCAGCCTGTTAAAGTGGTCATCGTAAATTAGTTCTTTAGCTTTATTGACGCCATAAACCAGCTTGATATTCTTTTCGGTTTTTGAATTTTTGACTATATCTCCGGCTATCGGCACAAATGGGGTTATCCCTATTCCGCCGGCCACGAAAAGAAACTTATCTGAATCTTTGTTGACCACCAGTTCTTTCCCCAGGGGCCCTTCAAGTTCTACCCGATCTCCCTCCTTAAAGGTATTAAAAAGGATTTGAGAGCCAAAGCCTCCGGGCATATATTTGACGGATATCTTTACTTCAGTCCCATCTTTTTTACAGGACGAAATGGAATAGGCCCTAAACATTTTAGGTTGCTCGTTAATTTTAACCAAAATAAATTGCCCAGGTTTATAATCCAATTGAGCAGGTTCGATTAACTTAAAGGTATATTCATTAACGTCATCACTTAGCTGGCTAATTTTACTGATGGAAGCTGTAATTTGCCGCCTTTCTCTGTAACCATCAGGATCAGTTTCCTCAATGAGCCGGATGGCCTCGGCTTCATTGCTTAGCGACAGGATGCCCGCAGGGCAATTATTAACGCAAGTAGAGCACCTGATGCATGCTTCGCTGTCAAGCTGGTTTTTCTCCGAGAATTCCAGGTAGGGGGTTAACTGCATCGGGCAGACCCGGGAACATTTACCGCAAGTGTGACACATTTCTTTACTGGCCACAGTCACTTTGGCGTCGGTCTTTCTGTTTAGGCGCAATAGTTTTCCCAGCTTGTAAGTGAGTATTTCCAGCGTTCCCATGGGGCAAAAATTGCACCAAGACCGGGGACTGATGGTAATCGCCAGGATTGTTCCGATAATAGTAACCGCCAGGTAGTTAATAACAAAAACGTATCCCAGCTTATCGAGAAAACTGGCGCTTCCATAAATGGCGAATACTTTAATTAAGCGACTAATCATCATATACATGAACCAGGTAAACATTGTCGCAGCCATTAATTTGTGTTTCATAAAAGCCGGTATTTTACGGTTTGCCCCACGGGGCATGATAATAAAATCAAATAAACTGCCGTGGGGGCAGATGTTGCCGCACCAATACTTGCCCTTTAAAAAAGCCATTATAGCCAGGGTTAGCATCAGCGGTATCATCAGCAATCCCAATTTAGGAAACCACAACCCGCCAAAAGCCACTAGTGGGATGAACATCCAACTGAATTTCCTGAAGGAGTTGAATACCCGGTTTGTTTTGATGTAAAAAGAATTCATATCTTAAAACCACCTTTCGTTCGCATACCCTAGGGGGTATAACATTTAATGTTATTATAAAGCAGGACAATCATTATTGTCAAAAACTTTTTTAAGTGCTTGGTGTTGCATTCTGCACGGGCTGGTAGTAATTTTAATGAATTGGCTTTGTTGATCGGAGCATAGAAGTATATTCGGTACCCCATGGGGGTAAGGGCATAAATGTAGATATGCATTCATAAACAGTCCAAGGCGTGGTCGTAGTTGTCGAAACACGGCAGAGGATTCGGGTGCCTGGAACGGAAAGGTATGTAGAAATGCTGTAACTAAGGAGTAGTGAGAGAAAAATTGGTTTTAAGAATAATTGCCAACGTGATGCATTTTGATGAGATTGATAAAACTAATTTGGCTGCTGTCGGGGGTAAAGGGGCTAATTTAGGTGAAATGAGCAAGGCGGGATTTCCTGTTCCCCAGGGATTTTGCGTTACGACATCAGCCTACCAAAAGTTCATTGCAGCCAGCCATGAGCTGGATGAACTGTTAGATATGCTTGACCGATTACAGCCGGATCAACTGGAGCAAATCAGCAAGCTGGGCAAGCGAATTCGGGCTCATTTAATGTCCGTTACTATGCCCGAGAGTATTAAAACGGCCATTCTCGACGGGTGGCAAAGGTTAGGGGAAGAACAGGAGTATGCCGTTCGGTCCAGTGCCACCGCTGAAGGTTTACCAACGGCTTCCTTCGCCGGCCAGCAGGAAACCTATTTGAATGTAAAGGGCGCCGAGCAACTGCTGCAAGCCGTTGTGCAATGTTGGGCTTCGCTGTTTACCGACCGGGCCATTGTCTACCGCGTCCAAAATGGATTTGACCACCGCGCAGTGTTTTTATCTGTCGTGGTGTGTAGCGGATGGTCTTTCCTGAAGTATCGGACATCATGTTTACTGCCGATCCGGTGACCGGCAACCGGAAAATCGTATCTATTAACGCCAGTTTCGGTCTGGGAGAAGCGCTGGTGTCAGGTATTGTTTCCGCCGATTTATACCAGGTAAGGGCGGAACTTGACTCAGCAGGCTGACCACCATGTTATTGCCAGGCTCAAAGAAAAATTCCAGCATGATGCCAAGCTGAATCCTCCCCGGGCCATTACCAGTGAGGGGGAAATCATTACCTCCAAGCCGGAAGCCAACGTGCCGCCCGAGGCACTGGCCGGGAGCCCGGTGTCGGCCGGAACCGTTGAAGGCCGGGCCCGGGTGATCATGAAGCTGGAAGAAGCTAAAATGGAAAAGGGAGATATACTGGTGGCGCCGTAAACCGATCCGGCCTGGACGCCGTTATTCCCGCTGGCGGCTGGTCTGGTGACCGAAGTCGGCGGCTTGATGACCCATGGTGCGGTGGTGGCCCGGGAATATGGCATTCCTGCCGTTGTTGCCGTAGAAAATGCCACAAAAATATTAAAAGACGGCCAATACATTCGTGTTGACGGTACTCAGGGTTTTGTTGAAGTATTGGAACCGGATGATCAATAAGGAGACCAGATATTGTCCGAGAATCACGAATATCTAATCCCCTTTTTTAACAAGACTCGCCATAATCTGCGAGCTGACTGCGGTCGCACCCTACTTTTTAGGCACGTTATTCCCCCAAAGCTGTAAAAAAATCGGCTTTAGGGGAATTTGTTTTTAACCTACACACGTCAATTCCACATTGTCGATGCGCACCCTGCTTCGATTGCCGGCCCGGGGCCGGAAAGTAAAACGGAGTTCCATGCTGTGTGTGCCCGCTGGTAAAGAACCGGTGTTAAAGGAATTCTCTCGGTAATCATTATCGGGCAGTTCATCGGGTGTATAGACTGGGTCCACCCGTCCGATTTGGCGACTCTGCTGGTCAAAAACGTACACCGCGGCCTCCAGTTCAAAATTGCCGCTGTTGCCGTTGTTGATGCTTTCCATGGCCCCAAAGACAACCCGGTAAGTCCGGCCCGGTTCGGCGCTTACGAGTTGGGAAAGAACCGCCTGGTTAAGGGGTTTGCTGCCCAGCTCGGCTGCATAACTACCGGAATTAGCTTGGGTGGTGTTTTGCAAGTTCAGGGCTGACCAAGCCCTTGGTGTTGTCCGGTCGAGCCATTGCTCCAACCCTGAATTGAGCAGTATATTTGTGTTCGGGCAAGGGGT
>JAENYQ010000126.1 GCA_016841675.1 Desulfotomaculum sp. | reverse complement strand
GAAAATATACATATTATACCAATATACCTTACAGAATAGGAAAAGATTATATTGACTTGAATGACATGCAGAAAGCCTTAATCAGACAGAATCTAATTCGTCATCTGCGTATAGAAGACGAATTCAATAGTATCATAAAAAAAATTATCATATACATACAATTTATTATTTTAGTACAAGGATCTTATAAGCGGGCTGATCCTGGCGTGATCAGCCTCTATAGACAACTCGTAAGAAGATTTGTTTCATTAAGAGATGAAACTATTTCTAATATAATTTATTGGAGTCACAACTATGCAATTAATTTAGATTTAATCCGTGAGGATGTAGAAAATAACAATTTTAGGGTAACTCTAACCCCTGCGGGTACGCAGTTTTATTGCATGTCATGTGATATTTTAAATCTTCGCAGGGAAGAGAAAATGATTTTAACCGCAAATTTGTAGTTCAAAACCAGCAAGTGCATTTGCCGCAATGCTGGTTTATTTTTTAGCAACTATATTAACGGTATTTGAGATCGAGTGGCTTTGCCAGGTGTGCCTTTGTTCGGTTGTAGCTATCAGCATCAGCCGCGGGGTAACCCTAGCCGAGGCTCCCGAAGATTATGGGGACAATCCTTTGGCCATTTCCGAACGAACCCTACACGCCATCTTCCAGGTAGCTGAGGTATCGCCCCAGGATCAGCAGGGTCAGGATGATGCTCGCCTGCTCAAGAGGCTCAGGGATTACACTGCCCCGCAGTGGTTAGAAAGGGTCAAAGAGCTCCTCATGCAGGGGTTCAAAGTACGGATTAGAGCCCATCATAGCCAGAAGGAAGACTGCCGCGGGGATATTTTATGCTTTATTCAGGCACCCCTGGACATGGGCTTTGAGTTGCTCTACCCCTTTGTGGATGGCATACACAACTCCGGGGTGGACTGGCTCTTCGATGTAAACATCAGGGAGGTGCTTCATGTATAGTAGGGTCGTTCGTTCACAGGGAGGGTCCCAGGCCTTGACGGACTGCCTGGCCTCGCTTTTGGCCCTTGAGGCAGTCTATCCCAGCAGGGAGATTTACATCATCTCGCCTTGGATTAGCAATGCGGAGATAATTGCCGATCACCACAGCAAGTTTACCAACCTGTTTCCATTTATAACATCCAGGAAGATCACCCTGGCGGACATTTTACTAACCTATGTTTGGCGGGGTAGCACAGTGCGACTGATCTGCAATCCAGGCCAAAAGTCCACCCGAGAATTCCTGGAATTGCTAGGGAGTCAGGTGGAATACAAAGTGCTGAGCGACAACCACGAAAAAGGTATGGTTACCGATAACTTTTACTTACACGGTTCCATGAACTTTACTTATAGTGGCATTTACATCAACGGCGAGTGCGTGCGCATCACCACAGAGCAGGCCGATATCAGCAGCGCCCTAATATCAGTGCGGGCCAGGTGGGAGGAATCAGTTGACCAATGAACCGGATCGTGATCGATGACACTGGCCTCCAAAAATTT
The DNA here is from genome assembly GCA_016841675.1 of Desulfotomaculum sp. Lineage (GTDB taxonomy): Bacteria > Bacillota > Desulfotomaculia > Desulfotomaculales > Desulfallaceae > BRH-c8a. Next base: position 4,849 of record JAENYQ010000126.1, on the reverse strand, counting down.
ATTATGGCGGTCCTGCAGGTGAACAATGGCAATCCATATGGCTTACAACTGCAAGAAGGAGATACTCTTTGCGCCCACCAGGAATTAACGGCTATGCTAAGGCGATGTCAGGCCGGCAAAACATTTTTGCTACCTGTGCGGCGGCAGAATGACATCCTCTGGCTGGTGCTGAGTAGTAACTCGAGGGAACTCTTACAACACGCGGACGAAATCAAAAGCTTTTTGTACCCACCCTGGCTGAACCGCTCTTAGAGGGAATAAGTAAGTTTGACCCCGCCAAGCCGGGCATAGGATCCCTGGGATCCCAGCTCTTCCCCCACGGGTACTTCTGTTTCCGCTCACCACTTGGTCTGGGTGACCGGGTATTTAAGTCTCTGGCCATGTGGGTAAGGTTGGACGACCAGAGACCGGCAGTGCGGGTCCAGGAGACCACGGTGAATGCTTATGTCCTGCGCCGCCAGTTTCAACAGGCGGTGGCTTTGCAGCACTGGGACGAGGCCGAGCAAACCCTGGCTGCTATTCGTCAAGGGTATTACCTTTCAGACGAGAACTGCCTGTTTCTGAAAATCCAGTTATTGAGCAGCCAGGGCAGATGGCATGCCTTGTGGGACAGTAGCGGATACCCTTTGGTGGCAGGGCTGGATCCCTTGCCAGCTGCCGTCCGCGGCGCTCTGCTCACATCATTTTATAACTGTGCGGTCGTGGAAAAGGAAGAACAGTGGGATATCCCAGCCACATTAGATGTCTTCCGCCGATGCAGCGGCAAGCTGGGTACACTGTTGCGTTACCGCGCCGGCCTGACCGGGGATCTATTTGTGCGGCTCTTTGCCTACCAGGCGACGGTGGAAAACCAGGCCCCTCGCCTAACTCAGTTGGCTGAAGCCGCAGTTGAGCAGGTTACCCGGGATGTGATCAGTACCCTGTTGACCCTGGTTGATGCCCCGGCGCCACCCCTGGCACAAGTGGACCCGGTGGAGATGGCCTTGAAACACTTCCAGGAAAAAAACTATGACGAGGCCTTTTTAGCGGCTCTAGACTGCCCTCTCTCAGTGAAGCGAACGCAATTGTTGTTGTACACCGCCACCATGACAGAGGATGTGTCCATCTGCCAGGCGGCCAAAGAGGCATTCGAAGGCCTGTCCCCGGATCAGCAGGACGAGATTCTTTCAGACCCGTCCACTAAGGCCTCGGCCAAGTTCGTGGTGGGCTTTGACAAACCAGCACCAGAGCAGGAGGCCGTGCAGATCCCCACCCATTGGGCGGACTGGTTCAAAGCAATCCACCTTGGTGGGAATACCGATCTTCTTTTGAGCGAGTTGGATTCCTTTACTGCCCAAAACAAAATGGTAGACTGGAAAAACAGCACCCTACAGGAAACCGAAAAGGTGCTCTGGGAGATCTTGCTCGACGAGGGCCTAACTGTAGAACAGCGAAACCTGCTACGCGCCTCCCTGGCAGATTATGCCGGAGCGGTGGTGCAGGACCCAAGCTTTCCCAAACTGGGAGCCGGGGATTTATACGAGCAGATTATGCTGGCTATGCAAACCTTCTGTAATAAAAACAATAATAGCGCCGGCTTTTTGGCTAGACTTTTAGAGGGGCTCTTCCAGATTGACATTGACCATGTCCAAAAACAATGGGGTTCCATGTCCGATTGGTTGGCCTTTATGCCGTCCATGAAACTGGCTGGAGATGTGTTGGAGTTGCTTGAGCTCTTCCAGGAGTACGGTCTACCAGGAGATAAGCTTAGGGACACCTGGAGCAACTGGGTGGGCAGTCTCTGCCAGCAATTTACCATCGAAAACCGTTTGCAGGTGCAGGGCTGGACCCGTTTGGGCCATGCAATCGGCGGCGATCCCTTCCTGGTGGGCCGCCTGAAGGAGATTCTGGCGGAACCCGTGGCGTCTGACCCTCTTGAGAGAATCCCGGCCTCGGTTATAACTATATTCACCCTGCGGGAAAAGGCAGCTCAAAGGGCCGCTAAAACTATCATGACGCGAAACTGCAATTTAAAGGTGAAGATTTGTACCGACGACCGCCTCAGCGAGCAGTCCAAAGCGCTTGCCAGCCACTCCGATATTGTAATCGTGGTCACTGCATGCATATCCCATGCCCTAACCTTCGGCATTGGCCCTTTCTTAAGTAAGGACCCCCTTTATCCCAGGGGTTCTGGTGAGACAGGAATTGTACAGGCTTTAGAGGAATATGCAGTTGGTATTTAGGATATAGAATTCTAACGTAAATATCGGATCTTTAATTTTTTACTATCAACGTAATACAGTTAAGGAAGGCATTAGCTTTTTAAGGCGTTTTAGAAAAGGAAGCCGAACATCACCAGGCAGGCTCGTAGTGTTTGAAGGAATAGGTAACAAAAATGTTGAACAGATAAGAACAGTCATTAACCAAGTGGATATATGAAATAGTCGCTTCTATTGACTGCACGAGCTTTGCGTAGCATATATAAAGATTTATATGATAAATTAGCTAATATAACCTATAAAGAGTGATGCTTCCATGACAAAGGATGAATTGTTAAATCTCATATATGAAGTCCAATCATTTAAAAGTGAGCAAGACAACATAGAAGTTAAATCCGCTGCTAAAGGCGCTCCTAAGATATATGACAGCCTTTCTTCCTTGAGCAACCGGCCAGGAGGCGGTATCATAATCTTTGGATTAAATGAGGAACAGGGTTTTGAACCGGTGGGGGTTTATAACCTGAACGATTTGAGGCAAAAAGTTGGGGAATCTGCAGCGCAAATGTCTCCCCCTCTGCGTCTTACTTTTACTTCTATAAAATATAAAGAAACTGTAATTTTATGTGCCGAGATACCCGAGTGTCCCATTGAGCTAAAGCCTTGTTATTATAAACCTGCAGGGCTGCACGGGGGTTCTTATATTAGAGTGTCAGACGGCGACCGCAAAATGACGGATTATGAAATATACATGTTTAAGAGCGGTAGAAGCCAGGCGACAGATGATATGCAGCCAGTTGTCAGGGCTAAGCCGGATGATTTGGACGAAAAAGCAATAGAGAAGTATATTCTTAAAATCCAGGGAAAGAGGCCGGGCTCCCGGTTGCTATATTTGCCACGGGAACAACTATTGAAATCTTTAAATATACTAGCTGAATATGAAGGGAAACTGGTACCGACACTGGCCGGCATGCTGATGTTCGGCACTTTTCCGCAACAATTTTTCCCTTCCGTGTTTGTAGCTTTTTTATTATTCGCTGGTACCAACCAGGACGAAAAGGGTCCCAGGGGAGAAAGGTTTTTGGACAATCGTAGATTAGATGGTACCATACCTGAAATTATTGCTGAAGCCGAAAAAGCAATAGTTTATAACATGCGGCGCAGCACTGTGGTAAGCGGTTTGTGGCGCAATGATATTGATGAGTACCCCCGGATAGCCCTAAGGGAGGCTATAATTAATGCCCTGGGACACAGGGACTACAGCCATTATGCCCTGGGGACGCACATTCAAATTCGTATGTTTACGGACCGGTTGGAAATTGAGAATCAAGGTGGGCTTTATGGCCATTTGTCTGAAGATACCATTGGTATAGATGCACCGGCAACCAGAAATGCGGCATTAATGCGCATGATGGAAGATATGGATTTGGTAGAAAACCGTGGTTCAGGCATTCGGGCCATGATGGAAGCCATGCGCGCGGCCCATATGGCGCCATTTAGATTTACAAACAAGCATACTTCCTTTAAGGTAACTTTTTTTAATCACACATTACTGGATAAGGAAACGGTAGAGTGGTTAAACAAGTTTAGTTTAATTGCGCTTAATGATAATCAGCGATTTGCTCTGGCTTATTTAAAAAGAAATCCCTTTGCCCCCAAATTAACAAATAGCGATTACCAGCGTATTAATAGTGTTGATAGTGTACAGGCAACAAGAGAATTGGGGGATATGGTCAAGCGAGTAGGTGTACTGGTTCAACACGGTACTCGTGGCGGAGCATATTATACCCTCAGTGACTGGGTTTTGGATAAAAACCAGCAGGTGGAGCCGTTATTTGAGCCGGAATTATCGGATAAAGAAAGAAAAATATTAGACTATGTGAAAACATATGGATTTATTACAAATTCCTTGTGCCGGCAGTTATTAGTAATTGACGTTAACGCGGCAAATTATCTTTTAACAAGCATGCATAGAAAACATTTATTAAAGCGTACTGGAAAGGGTAGATGGACAAAATACACTCTGTAATTTTTATTAAAGTTTTTTCTATTCTGAATCTATTCTGGATCTATTCTGAATCTATTGGTATAAGAACAGAATGATATTTTGGCATAACAACCGGCGGCACCAATATTTTCGGGACATGATAATGCACAGGTATCGTCTTTATTTAAAAATTAAAAAGTACCTCACTGTTTATTCCAATAGAATGTTTAATCCGGGGTTAAATTGTCCTGTACCGGATTTTTAAAAAGGATACCGCACATCACCAGGCCTAGTTTAAGGGTTAAGCTTACGGGTCAGGCCTGGTCATGTGCGGTTTTATTATATCTGCATGCCTTTCACCCGGGCCCTGTGCATGTCGGCCAGAGTGCCGGCAAAGCAACTTTCGGGTCATGCTTAAGGGTCCGGCTTTGCCGGCACACTGGCCAGCTTTGGGGTCCTTGCTTACGGGTCTGTCAGACTGCCGGCCAAAACCCGGCCAGCAGACTGACCATGCTTTGGGGTCTTGTGCATGTTCCGACTTCGTGGGCCTGCTCACGGGTCGGGCGGAATCCCGGCCAAAAACCGGCCGGGATTCCGCCCAGTTGCTGGGTCCGCGGGGCGCTGACCCACACCCCGGCAGGCGGGCGCCGGCCCCCCTGCACCCTGC